>CAMTDY010000017.1 GCA_947070915.1 uncultured Roseburia sp. | reverse complement strand
GATGTAGCTCCGTCTCGTGGGCTCGGAGATGTGTATAAGAGACAGGCTTAAATAAATAATGGATAAAACTGAACTCCTTGATCTCAAAAGGAATGCAGGTGGGGACATTTCCGTCGCAGATAAATTTTTCGTCGGTATAAAAACGGATCCAGTCATTTTTAAAATAACTTTCGTGGCCGCCGTAGTGAAGAGGGACGCTGGGGGGATATAATATAGCGCTTTTGGGAGGCATGATATATTTTTTGTCATGAATGATAAAATAGGCGGGGGTATGGGTCACGAGCAGGAGCCACCAGTCTCTCTCCTGGTCATCCTCATAGTAGACAAAATCGTCATCATGGGTTGTATTATACTGTACATATATTATATCGATCACGGCAGAGTCCCCCTTTTCATCGTTTTGGCATAATATGATTATATATCAAGTTTTCTTTTATTATATATCATGGCATGCTGTTTTTCAATCGTTTATAATAAAGTTATGGAATTCTGGGTTATGAAAAAACGACTAGAAAAGGAGCGGTGATATGAAATTAAGGATGGACAGGAAAATCAGGCAGATTATGACTTACCTACTGATATTTGCCATGGCGGCTGGAATGTTTCCAATGCATATGAAGGCGGCTGCAAGTGAAGGATTATCGGAAGGGGCAGTGCTGGAGCAGTTATTGCTGCCTTATTATGTGACGGAGCAGGATATTCTCCCCATGCAGCTTGGGGGAGCACAGATCCGCTGGACCGCAGATCAGGAGATCATAGATGTTTCCACGGGAAAGATCAAGGCTCCGGAACAGAGCATCACGGAGGTAAATCTGGAAGCGGAGGTCACATTGGCAGATAACAGCACAAAGAAAAAGAGTTTTACCGTGCAGGTGCTTCCAAAAGGTTCTGGATATATTCTGGGATATACCAGGGAAAAAGATGATTCGATGAAAAGAAATGGAAAGGTTCATGGCATGTATCAGTCAGCTGTGACGGACAGTCTTCATCTGGGATACAGCGGAGATGGTAAGACCTATGAACCTTTGAACCATAATACGGGAGTACTTTTTGCAAAAAATGAGGGGGAAAAGACCAAAGTTTTGAAACAGCCATATATTTTCCGCAGGAAAGATGGAGGCTTTGGGGTCCTTGCAGTCCGGATGGACGAGGCAGGAGAGACTGGAGACCAGAAGGGGAAAGTTCTGTTTCTTACCTCCGATGATCTTATCTCCTATGAGGAGAAAGGGCTTCTCACGCTGAGTCAGGAAGATTCTATCCAGGATCCAGCATGTGTGTATGACAAGGTATCTGATACTTACTACATCACATGGACCAGTGGTGAGACGGGGACAGGATATGTAAACCGGACGGCGGATTTTGAATCGGTTCAGGAAAAGGAGGAATTCGCTCCCATCCAAAAAGAAGCTGTGGATTCCGGGATAACCTATGCCATTGAGGGCAACGTGGTTCCGGTCACACCAGAGGAAGCAAAAAAGATCGTGGGCAAATTAAAGCCTCTTGTGAATACGGAAGTGGAAAATGCAAAGATCCAGACGGAGCCTGGCAGTGCTGTAGACTTATCCAGTGTGAAGGTGAAGGCGCGCTATTCCGATGGATCTGAGGCTGACAAGAGTGTAACATGGGATGAGAGCGATCTTGCCAAGGTAGATTTGAATAAAGAGGGGACCTATGAAGTAAGAGGAACGGTCAGACAGCTTTCCGACCGGATTTCAGAAGCGGGAAATTATCCTTATATTGCGGGCAGAGCGGATCCCAACGTCATAAAATTCAATGGGAAATATTATTTTATCGCCACCAACGAAGAAGGAAGCGGCAATGTAAATCTCTACATGCGGGAATCTGATACGGTAGCGGGACTGAATGATGCTGAGGACCATCTGGTGTATGATGAGGCAAAGGGAGCGGAGGGAAATATCGTTTCCAAAGATAAACACTGGGCTCCCGAACTGCATGAGATCGATGGTGAGCTGTATATGTTTTTTGCCTCCAATATTGGTACGGGCTGGGATGTACAAAGCGTGATCATGAAACTGCGTACGGGCGGGGATCCGGTGAACTATGATGACTGGGAAGCGCCCAGCCGTTATCTGGATCAGAACGGGAAAGTGTTAAATACGATGTATGGCGGCATCACTCTCGATATGACACATTTTTCATACAATGACAGACACTATGTGGTCTGGTCCCAGAGGAATTTTGGGAAAAATGGCGGGACGGCGGATCTGTGGATCGGCGAGACGACAGCAGAGAATCCGGGACAGCTGATCAGTAAGCCGGTTATGATCGTACCCTGCGAGTATGGCTGGGAGAGAAATCATTCATTTGTAAATGAAGGGCCTTTTGTGATCATGACTGAGGATACATTGTATCTCACCTATTCCGGCGGCGCCACAGATGAGACCTATTGTGTGGGAATGACCCAGATTAAATTATCAGAGGACACAGACTTTTTGGATACGGATTCCTGGAAAAAGACAAATTATCCGATATTGACTGGTCTGTCTTCCAGGGGACAGAAGATCTACCATGGCCCGGGACATAATTCCTATGTGACGGATGAGGATGGAAATCTTGTTAATGTATTTCATGCCAGACCGGGAGACGGAGGAGCATTCCAGAGGGATACCTTCCTGCGCATCGTTCATTTTGGCGCAGATGGCGAGCCTGTTCTGGACCTGGAAGAAGAGGCAGAGATCCTTCCAGAGAATAAAAATGTAGTTATGACCGTTGTGGTGGAGAAGAAACAGAGTGTGCCGCAGCCGGATGTGGGAAGCGGCCAGAATGCAGCGGTAAATAATAATACCCCCGGTAATCAGGGAACAATTACAGTACCTGCTCCAGAAGAAAGGAACGACATAAAGACGGGAACTCTGTTTGAAGCCGGCGGTATGCGGTATAAAGTGACCGGAAATCTGACAGCGGAATTTGTGAAACCATGTAAAAAAACAAATACTAAGATCAACATCCCGGCAGAAGTATCCTGTTCCGGGAAAAAGCTGAAGGTGACCGCCATAGCCTCAAAAGCCTGCCTTAATAATAAAAACCTGAAACGCGTCACCATCGGTAAGTCTGTGACCGGGATAGGAGCGAAGGCCTTCCAGGGGTGCCGGAAGTTAAAAACGGTTCATCTGAAGTCATCTAAGCTGAAGAAAATCGGCGCAGCTGCTTTTAAAAAGATCCATAAGAAGGCGGTGATCAAGGTGCCGGCGAAAAAACTCAGATCCTATAAGAAAATATTTAAGGGAAAAGGGCTTTCCAAAACAGCAGTAATAAAAAAATAAAAACGTTTGGCGGTGCCGGGATATAAGCCTGGCACCGTTTTTGTGCCAGCACGGTGTGGTACACACCGCAGCATTGACGGGAAGGAACGATTTGGAAAGCATATTGAAAGGGGCATCCGGAGTTTGTTGACAAGGGTGTGCCAAACCGATAAAATAGAAAGAGAAGTTTGGTTTAGGAGGTGCTTGGGATGAAAGTGTTCCTGGTGGAAGATGAAATAATTATGCGTGAGGGGATCCGGAATAATATTGACTGGGAGAAGGAAGGATTTGAGTTTGCCGGGGAGGCAAGCGATGGCGAACTGGCATACCCTTTGATCCAGGATTCCAAGCCAGACATATTGATCACGGATATCCGGATGCCGTTTATGGATGGTCTGGAGCTGAGCCGGCGGGTGAAGAATGAAATGCCGGATATAAAGATCATTGTTTTAAGCGGCTATGATGAGTTTGAATATGCCAGGGAGGGGATCCGGATCGGGATCACCGAATATTTATTGAAACCCATTGACGGGAACAAGCTTCTTGAGGCAGTCAGGAGAGTGGCCCAGCTGATTTTGTCGGAACGGGAAGAGCAGAGGGAACTAAAGCCAGGGAAGGAGCAGGATTCCGGTAAAAGCGCTCCGGGGATAGAAAAAGAAATGGCGGAGGAGAGACCGGAGGCAGAGCCTGGGATTCTGGAGGTCGGGAAGCTGGACAGGCGGGTTGCCGAGAGATTTTTAAAAACCGGCCTGAAAAGTGAGGTGACTAATTTTGTCGACGATTATTTTTCCAGTTTTGGAATGAACAATATCCAGTCGCTTCTGTTCCGTCAGTATGTGACCACGGATATGTATTTTACGGCGGTATCCATGCTGGAGGGACTGGGCTATGAAAATGGTGAGCTCGCAAAACACTGCGGAGAGATCCGGGACATCAATAAGGTGCTTTCCTCGGTAGAATCCAATAAAGAATATCTGAAAAAAATACTATCCACAGCGATAGATCTGCGGGAAGCTGTTTCCCGGAAGAAATACCATTCCATTTTAGAGGAGGCGAAGAGTTATATTGAACAGCACTACGATGATGTAAATATATCTCTGAATTCGGTGGCGGCCAGCGTAAACCTCAGCCCCAACCACTTCAGCAGCATCTTTAGCCAGGAGATGGGAAAAACCTTTGTTGAGTATCTGACTTTTGTGCGGATGGAAAAAGCCAAGGAGCTACTGCGTACATCCTCCCTGAAATCTGCGGAGATCGCCTATGCTGTGGGGTATAAGGACGCACACTATTTTAGTTATCTGTTTAAAAAGAACCAGGACTGCACGCCAAAGGAATACCGCCAGCGGGCCTGATGAAAGAATTTGCTTGAAAAGGGGAGGTAATATTGAGAAAAAAAAGGGGTTCTCTTCTGCAGAAGCGGCTTTATATGCTTTCACTTGTATGTCTCATACCGCTTATTGTCATGATCCTGTATCTGCTGTTTCTGATCATCCGTTTTTCCAACCGGTATGATGATGTGGCAGACAATTTCAGCGTGGCAAATGCCTACAGCATAAATTTTAAAGAAAAGATGGACTACACGATGTACATAATCGTGGTAAACCGGGGGCGTGTAGAAGGGATCACAGGGACAGAGCCCCCTCATTCCATGATACGGAAAGCGCGCGAGGACTTCCGGTCTTTATACCATCACGCGGACTCTGAGTATGCCAGAAGCCAGATCAATGGGATTCTGAAATGCCTGAATACGCTGGATGACCGCATCAAGGAGATTGAGGAGGAGGTACTGGTCAGCGGCGCCTATGATAAAAATATGGAGCGTCTGGATCTGAATATCCGCGTGCTGACGGAACTGATCCAGGAACGGATCCAGGAATATATTTATTTTGAGACCAGCCAGCTGGACGGGCTCCGGGAGGGGATACGGACGGATGTGCTGACTGCGCTCCGCACCAGCATATTTGTGTTTATAGCTATTCTTTTCGGGGTGGTTATGTTCAGCCGTAAGATCATGATCAGTATTACGGAGCCCGTGCGGAGATTGTCTGCTGTTACCAAGCAGGCAGGAAGCGGTGATTTTGACGTCCGGGCCCAGGAGGACAGCGGGGACGAACTGGCTGTGCTCAATGCCAGCTTTAACCAGATGGTGGAGAAGATCGGGCAGCTGGTGGAACATATCCGTCTGGAACAGATCACATTGCGCCAGACGGAGTTAAAAGTTCTGCAGGCACAGATCAATCCCCACTTTTTATATAATACACTGGATAGCATTATCTGGCTGGCGGAGGCGGGAAAGAATGAACAGGTGGTACAGATGGTTTCTTCGCTGTCAGATTTTTTTCGTACTACATTGAGTAAAGGGCAGGATTATATCACGCTTCACGAGGAAGAGACACATATTCGCAGCTATCTTCAGATCCAGAAATTCCGATACCGGGACATCCTGGAGTATGAGATTAATATACCCAGGGGGATATGGCAGTATCCCATCCTGAAATTAACCCTTCAGCCTCTGGTGGAGAATGCCTTATATCATGGCATTAAAAACAAGAGAGGGGTAGGACATATCCAAGTGACAGCCAGGGAAGAAGAAGATAAAATCCTGTTTTTTGTCCGGGATGACGGGATTGGCATGAAGCAGGACAAGCTGGACCATGTGTGCAGCCAGATCAGCCGGGGGCAGACCGAGCGGGGGGGCTCATCAGGTTTTGGCCTGGTTAACGTGAACCAGAGGCTGCAGTTAAATTATGGTGAGGAGTATGGCTTGAAAATTGAGAGTGTATATGGGGAGGGAACTGAGGTAACTGCCGTAATACCGAAGGGTCGTAAAATATTCAACTAAAATCGTAAAAAAAAAAACTGAATTTTTGTGGAAATTCACCTAAAGTTGTGTTATGATATTAACATCAAGTAATGGGATAGGCAGTTTATTTAGACTGTCTCCTACAAAAAAATAATGCAGCAATGCAGAAAAAACTGGAGGTTTTTGTATGAAAAAGAAAATTCTTTCTTTGTTACTCGTAGTGTGCCTCGGCTTATCAATGGTAGGCTGTGGAGGAAATGATGCAGGATCTACTACTGGAAGCAATAATTCTTCCAGCAGTGACAGCAAGGATAGCAGCAGTGATGAAGGCAGTAAGAGCAATGCAGGTGGCAAGATTAAAGTTGGTATCATCAACAATGACTCCAATGAGTCCGGCTATCGTACTGCTAACAACAAGGATCTGAAAGCTAAGTTCACTGAGGAGAATGGATATGACGCTTCTTTCTTCTATAGCAATAAGAACGATGAGCAGATCGCAGCAGCACAGAAGTTCATCCAGGACGGTGTAAACTATATTCTTCTTTCCGCAGCAAACAAAGCTGGCTGGGATTCTGTATTACAGGATGCAAAAGCAGAAGGCGTACAGGTAATTCTTTTTGACCGTACTATTGATGCAAAAGAGGATCTCTATGCAGCTTCTATCGTATCCGATATGGAAAAAGAAGGTGAGACTGCTGTTAACTGGCTGAGAGACCAGAAACTGAAAGAGTACAATATCATTCATCTTCAGGGTGAGATGGGAACAGCAGCTCAGGTAGGACGTTCCGGTGCTCTGGATAAAGCAGTTGAGACTGATAAGTGGAAACTGGTTACACAGCAGACAGCTGAGTGGAACGCAGAGAAAGCACAGCAGATCGTTCAGTCTGTTATCGATTCCGGTAAGAAATTCAACGTAATTTATGCTGAGAATGACGATATGGCTAAGGGTGCAGTAGCTGCTCTTGACAAAGCAAACATCTCTCATGGTGTTGGCAAAGACGTAGTGATCATGGGCTTTGACTGTAACAAATGGGCTCTGAAAGAGCTGAAAGCAAAGAACTGGAACTACGATGGACAGTGTAACCCATTCCAGGCTACCTACATCGATGATGTTATCAAGAAACTTGAAGCTGGTGAAACTCTTACAGAAAAAGTTATCATTCTTGACGAAAAAGGCTTCGATGCAAATGAGATTACTGACGAAGATATTGAGCAGTACGGTATTGGCGGCTGATCAATCATCTGAGTAAAAATAATAATCATTAGGAAAGTGCAGTGCAGCAGGAAGAATTATCTCTGCACCGCACTTTCTTTGTTAAAAAAATATTTGGGAGGTGAACCTGAAGATGAATGATAATGTTGTGCTGGAAATGAGGAATATCCACAAGAGTTTTCCAGGAGTACGTGCTCTGCAGGCGGTAGATTTTACCCTGCGCAAGGGTGAGATCCATGCTTTGATGGGGGAAAATGGTGCTGGAAAATCCACATTGATCAAGGTTCTGACAGGAGTTTACACAAAGGATGAAGGAGAGATCCACCTCGAAGGGAATGAAGGAGCCGTGGCGATCCATTCTCCACAGGATGCGCAGAATCTGGGTATAAGTACTGTGTATCAGGAGATCACTCTCTGCCCGAATCTGTCAGTGGCAGAAAATATGTTTATCGGCAGAACGAAGGGTATTGGACAGAACTGGAGAAAGATGAATGCGGATACGGAAAAAATTCTGAAATCCCTGGATATTCCTGCAAAGGCGACCCAGCAGCTGGAGACCTGCTCTATCGCAGTTCAGCAGATGATCGCGATTGCCCGCGCCGTTGACATGGATTGTAAGGTGCTGATCCTGGATGAGCCGACTTCTTCTTTGGATGAGCAGGAGGTTGAAAAACTCTTTACGTTAATGCGGAATCTGAAAGCAAAAGGTGTGGGAATCGTATTTGTTACACATTTCCTGGACCAGGTGTATGAAGTATGTGACCGCATTACCGTTATGCGTGATGGGCAGCTGGTTGGTGAATATGAGATCAAAGATCTGCCGCGTGTTCAGCTGGTGTCCAAGATGCTTGGAAAAGAACTGGATGATATGTCTGATATCAAGGGTGAACAGCAGGCATATGCAGGAGAAGAGGGCGCTGTACCAGTATTTGAGGCAGAAGGTCTGGTAAGCGATGCGGGAATCAAACCCTTTGATTTCCATATTGATAAAGGAGAGGTAAATGGCTTTACCGGTTTGCTGGGTTCAGGTAGAAGTGAATGTGTCCGGGCGATCTTTGGGGCAGACCGGATTCTTGGCGGCAAGGTTAAGATGAAAGGCAAAGACGTAAAAATATCCAAGCCATTGGATGCCATGAAAAACGGTATCGCATATCTGCCAGAAGACCGTAAGGTAGATGGTATCGTCGGAGATCTGTCGGTAAGAGATAATATTATTCTTGCACAGCAGGTGCTGAAAGGATTTTTCAAGCCATTCTCCAAGGCAGAAGCAAATAAGATCGCAGACGAGTATATTAAACTCTTGAGTATCAAAACAGCTTCTGCGGATACTCCGATCAAATCTCTTTCCGGTGGAAACCAGCAGAAAGTTATTGTTGCCCGCTGGTTGTTTACACATCCGGAATATCTGATCCTGGATGAACCAACCCGTGGTATCGATGTGGGTACTAAGGTGGATATTCAGAAATTGGTGCTGAAGCTGGCTTCGGAAGGTATGAGTGTGACATTTATTTCTTCCGAATTGGACGAAATGCTGCGTACCTGTTCCCGTCTTGTTGTTATGCGGGACCGTAAGATGGTGGGTCAGCTCTCTGGAGATGACCTGAATCAGAATAAAGTGATGAGTACAATTGCTGGAGGTGAGGATGACGATGAATAGTGTAGCGAGGAAATCAAAAGATGGCAACATATTAATGAGGATTGTCAAGAACCAGTGCTTTATTCCATTGGCAGCTCTGTTTATTTTGATCATATTTAACCTGGTTGCAGATCCTTCTTTTTTTCAGATTTTACTAGAAAAAAACAGTGCCGGAAATAACGTGTTGAATGGCCCGTTGATCACAATATTGGACAATGGTTCTGAGCTTGCTATCCTTGCCATTGGTATGACGCTTGTGACAGCTGCTTCCGGAGGACAGGATATCAGTGTGGGTGCTGCCGTTGCCATCGCAGGAAGTGTGATACTCCGTGTGATCTCTGGAGGGGAGACTTATCCGGAAACCTTCCATTCACCGGTTATCATAGCCTTTCTTGTTGCTGTGGTTGTGGCTATGCTTTTTGGGGCATTTAACGGAATATTGGTTGCCTTCTTTAGGATACAGCCGATGATCGCAACGCTGATCCTGTATACGGCGGGACGTTCGATCGCGGCGTGGATCAACAATAATGAGCTCCCGGTAATCAATGATCCATCCTTTGCGTACTATGGAACATATATTCCTGGGATACCGATCCCTACGCCCTTCTTTATTATGGTCATCTGCGTGGTCATAATTGCCCTTGTGTTAAAATTTACAAACCTCAGACTTTATACAGAGGCTGTCGGGATCAATGAGAGTTCTTCCCGCCTGAATGGTCTGAACCCTGCTTTTATCAAGGTAATGTCATTTGTGGTTCTGGGGATTTGTGTGGCTGTAGTTGGTCTGATCAAGGTAAGCCGTTTCTCCACGATCAACTACTCAGTTATAGCAAAAGATATTGAAATGGATGCGATCCTTGCAGTTGCTTTGGGAGGAAATGCCCTGAGTGGCGGAAAATTCAATATGGTGGCCTCTATTATCGGTGCCTATGTAATCCAGTTCCTGATAACGACGCTGTACAGATTCAATGTCCAGTCCGATGCACTTCCTGCATACAAGGCAGTTGTGATCATCATTCTGGTAGTTGTCAGTGCTCCGTCTGTAAAGGAATGGTTTTCCGGGCTTACGAAAAAGTTGATGAAGAAGGAGGTTGCATAGTATGTCAGAAAATAAAACAGCGGTATCCGGAAGTTTTCGTGATAAAGTGAGGAATCTTTCTGATACCAACTTACTCCTTACGATCACAGTTGTAGCGTTCTTTTTAATGTACATCGGCGCTGTTGTATTCCAGGGAGAAGGATTTTTAAAACCTCAGTCATTCTTCAATATTTTGAATTCCCAGGCAGCTCTGATCGTATTAGCCTGCGGGTTGACTCTCGTTATGATCAATGGCAGTATTGATATCTCGGTCGGAGGTGTGACTGCACTGGTAAGTATGTGCTGTGCGGTGTATCTGGATTTCCACGGTGGAAACTTGGTGGTTTCCCTGTTGATTGCTCTGGGGATCGGACTTGCATTTGGCCTCTTCCAGGGATTTCTGGTGGCTTATCTGGACATCCAGCCCTTTATCGTTACGTTGGCGGGAATGTTCTTTGCCAGGGGTATGACCACGATTGTAAATACGAAACCATTTAACGTGGCCCACGAAGGATTTAATGAGTTGAAAATGACACGTGTTAAGATTCCAGGATTGGGATCTACTAACAGAATCGGCGTCTATGTGGATGCCTATGTAGAGATTGGTGTGGTCGTTGCAATTCTTATTGTGATTGCTCTGTTCTGTGTATTAAGATGGACGAAACTCGGAAGATCATTCTACGCAGTAGGAGGAAACAAACAGAGTGCATTGATGCTGGGTATTAACGTAAAGAGAACGAAGTTTATCGCACATCTGATGTGCGGCCTGCTGGCGGGAATCGGTGGATACATCTATTTCCTCCACGTCGGGTCTGGTTCTGCGACCCATGCGGTGGGAGCGGAGATGGATGCCATCGCTTCTTCAATCATTGGAGGTACAATGCTGACAGGTGGTGTGGGAAATATCGTTGGTACGTTATTCGGCGTTATGTCTCTGGGTACCATACAGAATATTGTAGCCTCTGCCGGACTTGACGAGGCGTGGTGGATAGGAATTACGAGAGCGGCGATGCTTTGTCTATTCCTTGTGATCCAGAGTCTTGTTATTGCCCGTAAGAAAAAGAGCAGAGGATAATTGTTCAAGTAAATAACAGCAGCCAGGAAGGGAGAGAAGACTTATGATAAAGAGATATGCAGGTCTTATCATAATGATTCTGCTGATTTCCGCCGGGGCAGGCCTTATGTTCTTTGGCTATGAAGCCATAGAAGATCCGGAAAATATTTCGGATCAGGACTCACCTCATGAGGATATCCCCCAGGACGGAAAAGACTATATCGTAGTCGGTTTCTCCCAGATTGGCGCTGAATCAGATTGGCGAAATGCCAGTACCGAATCCTTTCGGTCTGTTTTTACCACAGAGAATGGCTATTACCTTCTGTATGAAGACGCTCAGCAAAAACAGGAAAACCAGTTGAAGGCTGTGCGTAATTTTATTTTACAGGAAGTGGATTATATCGTATTGGATCCTATCGTGGAGACGGGATGGGATACAGTGTTACAGGAAGCAAAAGATGCGGATATTCCGGTTATTCTTGTGGACCGTCATCTGGAGGCGGACAGTGGGTTATATACCTGCTGGGTAGGGAGTGATTTTAAGGAGGAAGGGCGTCTGGCCGGGAAATGGCTTGAGGATTATCTGAAGCGCCAGGAACGGACAAAGGAAAAGATTCGGATCGTTACGCTCCAGGGTACACCAAGATCCTCAGCGCAGCTGGGACGCACAGAAGGGTTTCAGGAGATTCTTTCGGGACACAAAAATTGGAAAATGCTTGACTGCCAGAGTGGAGAATTTACCCAGGCAAAGGGGCAGGAAGTGATGGAAGGTTTTCTGAAGAAATATAAAGATATAGATGTGGTGATCAGCGAGAATGATAACATGACCTTTGGTGCGGTGGAGGCGATCGAAGCTGCGGGGAGGACCTGCGGTCCCAGGGGAGATATCATTATTATCTCTTTTGATGCGGTTCGCACAGCGCTTCAGTTTATGCAGGAGGGCAGAATTCATGCAGATTTTGAGTGTAATCCGATGCTGGGACCATTTGTATCTAACATTATCAGAAGATTAGAGAGAGGTGAAAAAGTGCAGAAAGTTGAGTATGTCAAAGAGCAGTATTTTGACTCTTCTATGAACCTGAGCCGTATTTTGGGAGAGAGAAAATATTAGCGGTTTTGGCTGAATATAAATTTGGTATAGGATATAAATTCATAGAAAAAACTCTTGCAAAATATAAAAAAATATGATAATATATTTCTTGTTGCCGGGCATTCATGCTTGGGACTTATAGATAAAATCCGGCTCCTTGGTCAAGCGGTTAAGACATCGCCCTTTCACGGCGGTAACACGGGTTCGATTCCCGTAGGAGTCATGGAACCTGCAGAGCGGGTTTAATGGTAATATTATTTGTGGTTTTTCCAAACTATGAGTTTGGACCTTTAGCTCAGTTGGTTAGAGCATCCGGCTCATAACCGGACGGTCCGGGGTTCGAGTCCCCGAGGGTCCATTGATCCGGCCCAGTAGCTCAGTTGGTTAGAGCGCTGCCCTGTCACGGCAGAGGTCAAGGGTTCGAGTCCCTCCTGGGTCGCTTGCAGGATAAGAGTTATCTTGTAAATATTTATCATATGCTGGTGTGGCGGAACTGGCAGACGCCCAGGACTTAAAATCCTGTGGGTGGTGACACCCGTACCGGTTCGATTCCGGTTACCAGCATGAAAAAAACGATAGATCATTTTGTGGTCTATCGTTTTTTCTATCTGCTCAGGAAATTTCTCAATTCCCGGAACGTGATGCCCGTCTTTAATCATTTGTAACATCGCCATTTCCGCTGATGGGGATCTGTTCGCCCCCATAGGTCGGCGGAGTACTCAGCTGTGTGGTCAGGACGTCCTTGCATCTGGCAATACATTCTCTCAGTGACCGGTAAAACTGGCCTCCATAAGCAAAATCATCTGTAGCTACCCCGAGACAGGGGATACCTAGGCTCTTTCCTATATATACGGCCCGGTAGAGGTGGTATTTCTGGGTGACAACGATGGGTGAGGTTACGCCAAATATATCTCTCGCCCGGATCATGCTCTCATAAGTGGAAAATCCGGCGTGATCCATAAATATATCTTCCGAGGGGACTCCGGCATCGATGGCATACTGTTTCATTACCTGTACTTCATTATAGCCGGTTCTTCCGTGGTCTCCGCTCATGAGAAGTTTCGGAGCAGCCCCTGCTTTATATAGGGAGATTCCTTTTTCCAGCCGATCTTTTAACATAGGGGATGGTTTATCATTCCAAAGGCCGGCGCCGAGAACGAGGATACAGTCATGACTTTCAGAAAAGGAATACAGCTGTTTACCCTTTTGGGAATCCTCTTCTGCCGGTGCGTCATAGATCAGGCTGCTGGCATTTCCCATCACCCAGAGGTTGAGTCCGGCGATAAGGAGAATACCGGCGATGCCAGCAATAACAACTGCCATAAATGTTCTTTTCAACCATTTTGGTAAATGTCTATCCTTCTTTCGTATTTTTTTCATGTTAGTTTACCTCTGGCAGATTGGCAAGGCTTTTAGCGATTTCCTCATCCGTAGGAATATAATCAGACATCTCGCCATCGTTGTATTTTCCATAGGCAACCATATCAAAATAGCCGGTACCTGTCAATCCGAACACAATATTTTTTTCTTCTCCGGTCTCTTTGCATTTCAGAGCTTCGTCAATAGCTACGCGAATAGCATGACTACTCTCTGGAGCAGGCAGAATGCCCTCTACCCTGGCGAACTGCTCTGCCGCCTGGAAGACCTCCGTCTGTTCTACGCTTCTTGCTTCGATCAGACCGTCATCATAGAGCTGGGAAACAACCGAACTCATACCATGATAGCGGAGCCCGCCTGCATGACTTGCAGATGGCATAAAGCCGCTTCCCAGAGTATACATTTTAGCCAGTGGACAAACCTTTCCAGTGTCACAGAAATCGTAAGCATAGGAACCACGGGTCATGCTGGGACAGGATGCAGGTTCTACGGCTATGATCTTATAATCTGCTTCGCCCCGCAGTATTTCTCCCGCAAAAGGAGAGATGAGTCCGCCGAGATTGGATCCTCCTCCGGCGCAGCCAATGATCATATCTGCCTTGATATCATATTTATTCAGAGCGGTTTTTGTTTCCAGTCCGATGATGGACTGATGAAGGAGCACCTGGGAAAGTACGGAACCCAGGACATAGCGGTACCCTTCCTGGGTAGTGGCGGCTTCCACGGCTTCGGAAATTGCACAGCCAAGACTTCCGGTAGTGCCAGGAAATTCTTCATTGATCCTGCGTCCGATGTTGGTGTTCATGGAAGGAGAAGGGGTCACCTTTGCTCCATAGGTTCTCATGACCTCACGGCGGAATGGTTTCTGCTCATAGGAACATTTTACCATATATACCTGGCAGTCCAGGTCAAAATAGGAACATGCCATGGAAAGAGCGGTTCCCCACTGACCGGCGCCGGTTTCTGTTGTGACACCTTTCAACCCTTCTTTTTTGGCGTAATACGCCTGGGCGATGGCAGAGTTTAATTTATGGCTTCCAGATGTATTATTTCCCTCAAATTTGTAGTAAATGTGAGCAGGAGTATCCAGCGCTTTTTCCAGACAATATGCCCTTGTAAGGGGAGACGGCCGGTACATTTTATAAAAATCACGGATCTCTTCCGGAATATCTATATATGCTGTGGTATCATCCAGCTCCTGCCTGGCGAGCTCTTCACAGAACACAGGTGTGAGCTCTTCCAGCGTGATCGGTTTTAAGGTTTTAGGATTGAGGATCGGCGCCGGTTTGTTTTTCATATCGGCACGTACATTGTACCACTGTGATGGCATCTCCTTTTCTTCAAGATAAATTTTATAAGGAATTTCCTTGGACATATTTATTTTCCTCCATTATTCGTTTCATTCATGCGCTTTTGTCAAAATTTCTTCCTGCCAGCATATTCCGCATCATATCCCGCTGGATCTTATCGTAGGGATTCGATGGTTCAGGGGTGCTGGTCTTTATGGCGGTATGGGTTTTTCCGCCGGACACATATACGCGCCCGCATTCCGGACAGACTGAGGTCTGCAGCGTTACTGAGACGGAGACAAGCTGTTTGTTTTCCTTATTGCCTTCTGCTACCGCATTGGAGACATGCTCCCTTTCATGAGCCATGACTTTTGCGGCAGATGTCCCGGGATCGATGTGGCCGGGGGTCTTAAAGGATACATTGTTTTCGTTTGAACCATCCACATATTTGCGGTTTTTACAGGTCTGGCACTCCCCTTTTTGAACCTTTTGGCCCTGTATGGCTTCCTCCGGAAGCTCAGATCCTCTTCTGACTGACGGACTCTGGCTGACAGGGGATACCGGTGTGGTATTGTATACAGGATAAAAGGTGTTATAGCCTCCTGCTGCCGAGATCGATAAACTCATGTAAAAACCTCCTTTCAACAGCACATTAGCATAGTTGTGCTAACGGACATTTTTTTCATATATAGAAATTATACTCTATGAGACAGGGGAAAGTCAATAAAGTGTTTGGACCAAAGGGAAAAAGTCTTTGCAAAAAACAAAAATACATGTATACTTAAGTTGCAAAGCAGCACCCAGCTTCATATCCATTTTTAGATGCTCAGGTGCGTCAGTTTAAAACAGAAAGGGAAGGAAGTACCGATGACAAAAAAACAAAGAGCAAATGAGATCATAGATCGTCTGGCGGAGGAGTATCCTCTGGCGGACTGTACCCTGGATTACGATGAGGCATGGAAACTTCTGGTCAGCGTCAGGCTTGCTGCCCAGTGTACAGATGCCAGGGTAAATATCGTTGTGAAGGATCTGTATGAACAATATCCGTCGCCGGAAGCGCTGGCGGCAGCGGATGTAAAAGAGATCGAGAAGATTGTAAAGCCCTGCGGCCTGGGACCGAGCAAGGCGAGGGACATCCATAAATGTATGAATGTGCTGGTGGAGCAGTACGGTGGAAAAGTGCCGGAGGATTTTGAGGCTCTGTTAAAACTGCCGGGGGTAGGACGGAAGAGTGCGAATCTGATCATGGGCGATGTGTTTGGCAAGCCAGCCATTGTCACAGATACCCATTGTATCCGGCTGACCAACCGGATGGGGCTGGTAGATGGTATCAAAGATCCCAAAAAAGTGGAAATGGAGTTGTGGAAGATCATTCCTGGAGAAAAGGGCAGTGATTTCTGCCACCGCCTTGTCCATCACGGCAGGGAGGTATGCACCGCCAGAAAAGCATATTGTGAGAAGTGCTGTCTGGGTGATGTGTGTAAGAAGGTGCTGTAAGGGTCAGCCTGGTAATGCCATACTATTTATTAGTCCTGCCGATGATATTTCCGAGACGCAGCTGGGTCTCATAACCGGAGAGGGTGTTTACCAGAAGATCCTCCCGGAGTGTTACCGCATCCTTTTCGAGAAGCAGGACGATGGTAGAGCCGCCAAATTCAAAATACCCTTTTTCCTCTCCCCGCAGGACGGAACAGGATTCTCTGTGATTTACGATCTTTCCTACCATCAGTGCGCCGACCTCCATCTGCACAATATCTCCCAGGTAGGGGGAGTGAATGACCGTATATTCCCGGCTGTTTTCTTTGTAGATGGGAAAATGCTCCCCAGCGATGGGATTTACCGTGTGAAAGACACCTGGGATGCGGTAATTTTTGGACTGGTGTCCGGTAGCCGCATAGGCATACCGGTGGTAATCACTGACGGTAAGACGCAGGATCAGGGCATATCCTCCCTGATAACGTGCTGCCAGTTTTTTGCTGTGCAGCAGGGAGGAAACGGTATACTTAGCATTTTTTATAGTCAGGATCTGATCCTCGGATATCTCATAGGCGCTGGCATAGCAGTCACAGGGACTGATGAGATCAGAGCTGCTGCCGGAGACCGGTCTCGCTCCCTTTTTTATCTTTCTCGTGAAAAAGTCATTGTAACTGCGGTAACTTGTCTCTGCATAATCGCTCATGTCAATGGCATTGGATCGGACGAAAGGCTCGATCAGGCGGCATGAGAATCTGGTATTTAACAAAGCGCCTGCCAGCTTAGAGAAGGCAGGGGTGACGAGAGGACGGAGGAGCATGCGCCCGGCCCGCGTCGTATAGAGCAGCTTCAGCAGCTTGTCCTGGCTGGAATCCGCGTGTTTCTTATGTCCATTCATATCAATATATTTCATGATCTGTTTCCTATCTTATTATAGATTATAGAGTATTTTTAAAATACGTGTAAAATTTTCAAAACAACAATCCCCATAAATACAAGGATAAATGCTACCATGGCATTGGATGGCTTTTTCAGCTTAAAGTCCAGTATATATAAAAATGCGATAGCCAGCATGGCAAAAGGAAGAGCGGTTAAGAACAGCTGCTCCGAGACCAGCGGACGGAACATATACAGGATTGGGAACAGGATGGCGATGGAGGTGATGGGGAGACCGTGATAACACTTGCGGTCTTCCTTTTCCGGTTCTTCGTGCTTGAGCTCTTCTAAGACATTAAAATAGGCAAGCCGGATGACACCGCAGAGAACAAAGACGATCTCCACAGCAATTCCAAAAGGATTATTCATCCCCATGGAATAGGCGATGACCGCGGGAGTGACGCCGAAACAGATGGCATCGCACAGGGAATCGATCTGTACTCCGAATATGATCTGTTCTTTCGTTCTGTTTTTCATGCTTCTTGCAACTTTTCCATCAAAGGTATCACAGGCACCGGCAAGGGCAAGACAGAGTATGGCAATGTCGTAGTTGCCGGTGAGTGCCTGGGTCATCCCGAAGATGGAAAGCCCGACTCCGAGATACGTCAGTATCACCGAGTAATTGTAAACGCCTATCATTTTTTCTCCTCCTCCAATTGATCAGGGACGTCTCCCCTGACTGTCATATGTGTGATGCACGTTACGATCCCGCTGATGATGATCAGCATGTAATAGCTGATCCCACGGCTCATCAGCATACCGGAGAGGGTAAGTGCAGTAGTTCCAAATACGGGTGTAAAGATCTGTAAAAACAGCCGTTCGCTGATCCCCATGCCTCCGGGAAGGGGAAGCATATCCACAGAGATGGAGATTGCCGCCTGCAGCAGCGTTACGGTCAGGGCAGAATAGCCATTTAGTCCAAAACTTCTATATACAACGTATGTGACAAAAAATAAAAGTATACGTTGAACAAAAGTGATCACCGTGGTGTGAAAGATCACCAGCTTGTTTTCCCGGAGAAAAACAGCAGCTTGTTTGTAATGGTCCATGGAAGCCTGCAGCCGTTCCATGCGGTTATTTTTATTTTTTACCAGATGAATCTTCTGAAGAAATACAAAACCTTTTGTGATCAGAAAACGTGCTGTTTCCGGCAGAAATACCAGCAGGCTCATAAAGGTGACGCAGAAAACGTTTAAGCCAAGGCCCAGATAGAGATAAAACTGGGCTTCTAGCGTCATGGACTGTACCAGTCCCTGTCCGAAGACAGCCAGGAGCAGTCCGATAAAGACTAGTACGAATTTGTACTCAATAGTTACCAGCATAAGGATGATAGTGGCCGTCGGGATATCGATCTTCTGCCGCTTCATATAGAAGATCTGCGCCGGCTGTCCGCCGGTGGCTGAAGGTGTGATGCAGCTGAAAAAGAATCCCACAAAAGAATAGCGTATGCAGTTAATGAGCGGAGCTTTTATCTTCACGGCAGAAAGCAAATATTTGATGATAACGGATTCCCCGCACACATAAAGAACGACGAGAACAAGTCCCGCGATAATATATAGGACCGGCACACTTTTCAGTGCAGACAGGATGGGATCCAGGTCTTCATCGCGAAAAATGAGCCAGAGAGTAAGTGCCAGAAGAAAAATTAAAAAGGCAATATTCAGCACATTTTTTTTCAGCTTATTCAATGGTCTTCTCCTTGCTTATAAAACCTAGTTTCAAGTGGATGCGGTCAAAAAAACGCTGTACATACCGATAGGCATTGATGCGTTTATTCAGGGCGAACAAAATCTCTGCGATGAGAAGTCCCCCCACGGCATCTGCGATATAGTGCTGTTTGGTGGTCTGGGTAGAGATCACCACCAGCAGGGCGAAGATACAGGAAAAGCCCCGATACCACGCGGGTACCTTTTTATTTCCACGGATGCCGATATAACACATCCAGCTCACCAGGCAGTGGATGGATGGGAATAGATTCGCAGGCTGGTCGATCTGGTACAGAAAGCGCAGCAGATCGTCGGCAAAGGTAGTGCCCACCACCTCCGGCCGGACATTTGTCGTCGGCATAAGGAAAAAGAAAAGACCGCACACCAGACGGGACATCATATCCGTGGTGACAAAACGGTAAAATTGGGACGGATCGCCCTCATGAATTCGAGCCACCATAATATAATTTGCTATCCAGAACAGGTAACATCCAAAATAAATATACATCCACCAGGGTACCAGCGGAACCATCTCGTCCAAAGTTGTTGTGAGGTCATGATGTTCCCAGCCGGCGCATATACTCATAGCACCACTGTACACGATCATATTCAGACCGAAAGCGCACAACAGTGGCAATATACCATAAAGCGGAATGATCTTCTGAATCAGTTTGCTCATTATGAAAGATTCCCCCCAGATATCTTTTGTTTTGCAAAATACACAACCATTTTACTATATTAAAGGTTTTTTTGCAATAAATAATGCAGATATCTTGTTTTAGGGGAGGAATTATGATAGAATAGTGGCTGATGTCAAAGCGGGTTTGAATATCGCCGGATACCGGGGTCAAACCCTTACATAACAGAGAGAACAAGGGGGAACATTACATGAAAATTTTTGATATACTGGTGTCTGTGATCCTGGGAATCGTAGAGGGAATTACAGAATGGCTGCCAGTGAGCAGCACCGGTCATATGATACTGGTAAACCAGTTTCTGACTTTTTCAGACGATAAATTTACGGAGATGTTTTTGGTGGTGGTGCAGCTGGGGGCGATCATGGCGGTAGTCCTTTTGTTCTGGAAGAAAATTTTCCCGTTTAACCTGCGCCCGAAAAAAGATGAACCTGTGGTGAAGATGGATATCATGCAGATGTGGTTCAAGATCCTTGTGGCGACCATACCGGCTGCCGTCATCGGTGTTCTCTTTGATGATGTGATCGATGAAATGTTTTATAATCAGATCGTTGTGGCGGGGGCGCTGATCATCTACGGCGTTTTGTTTATCCTGGTAGAAAACTGGAACAAAGGCAGGCGTCCTGTCATTACCTCGGTACAGGAACTGACTTACCAGACCGCACTGATCATTGGTATCTTCCAGCTTTTAGCAGCTATTATACCAGGAACGTCCCGTTCCGGCGCCACCATAATCGGTGCGCTGATTATCGGGGTGTCCAGGGGAGTGGCGGCAGAATTTACTTTTTATCTGGCGATTCCAGTTATGTTTGGGGCCAGTCTGCTGAAGATCGTAAAGAGTATCTCCGATGGCTTGAGCTATGGGCCGATGGCAGTGACCACTCTTTTGATCGGAATGCTGGTGGCATTTATCGTATCCCTTTTTGTGATCAAGTTCCTGATGGGATATATCCGCCGCCATGATTTTAAATGCTTTGGGTATTACAGGATCGTGCTGGGAATTGTCGTGCTGGCATATTTTGCCATTAGCGGCGCGGCTGTGATATAGTCTGAGAACTGAAGAAAGAATTTTAATACATGAAAGAGAGGATGCCCCTCTATGTGAATTTGATCAATCATAGTTTGGGGACATCCTCTTACTGCATCCAGGGACAGACTGACAACATCAGGTTATTGGAACAAGGGGGAATCGTTACAGCTGCGGCAGCCCCAGGTAATTCAGCAGCCCCACATAGATCCCGTAGGCAAACTGATACTGCATGGTGGTCAGCAGGATATAGTCTTCATAATTTGAAATATAGGCGAGTTCCACGAGGACGGAGGGCATCTGCGTCCGGCGCAGGACGTACAATGACGGTCTTACATAAACACCGTTATTTTTTGTGCCCACCCGGCGGACGATCTCCTGAACGATATCGGTGCCCAGGTAATAAGAGGGGCTTCCCTCGGCGTAGACATATGCTTCCGTGCCGTTGATCGCTGGATTGACATTGGCATTCACATGGATGCTGATAAAATAGTCCGCCCCCCAGGTGTTTGCCATATCTACCCGTTCCCTGAGGCTGGAGTTGGTATCATAGCCCAGGATCTCGTCCGGGGTCTGGCGGGAGACTGCCACTTCAAAACGGTAGTCAGCGGCGAGTATGTTTGCCAGATAGGCGCCGACGATATAGGTGATATCCTGTTCTCTGGCGCCAAAACCTTCTGCGCCGGCATTAAATCCGTAGGGATTGTGTCCCTGATCGATAAAAACCTTGATTGCCATACCATGATCTCCACTTTTTATTTTATAAATTATTATATGAGATTTTAATTTGCCTTGTTACGAATAGATTTGTTTTTTTCGGGGATAGTAGGTATGAAAGTAAAACGAAGTGGAAGAAAATACGAATACCTGCATGGAAATGGAGATTATTTTATGGAAGATATTCTTTATATTAAAGCAGAGCAGAATATTCCGGTGACAAAGCGGGATCTGAAATTGAAAGATGTAGCGACATTGTACAGTACGAACAAGACTATGGTGCAGAAGCTGGAAAAGGAACCTTTCTATACGCTGCCCCCGGACGGTGAGAAGCTGACGATGTTCACCATCACTAAGGTATACGAAGCCATTCACCGGGTATATCCGGACGTAACCATAGAAAACCTGGGAGAGCAGGATTTTATTGTGGAGTGTGAGACGGGCAAAAAACCTTCCAAAGCCTGGGAGTACACGAAAGCGGTTCTGGTGGCATTCGTCGTTTTTTTCGGGGCGGCATTTACGATCATGACCTTCAATGAGGATGTCAATGTATCGGGGGTATTTGAAAAGATCTATCTGACCTTCACTGGAGAGGTGCACACCGGCGGCTCCATCCTGGAGATCTGTTATGCCATTGGCATACCGATAGGCATTATTGTGTTTTATAATCATTTTAAAAGAAGAGATATCAAAAATGATCCGACGCCGATCCAGGTGGAGATGCGGACCTATGAGGAGCAGATGAATAAGGCAATGATCAAATCTGCATCGAGGGAGGGAAAGACCATTGACGTTAATTGAAAATGTCTTCCTGGGATTCCTGGGGCTGAGTTTTGGGTTGACGGTATCGGCAGGGGTGTTTGCCTTTATCACCATGCTCAATGTAATACCCAGGCTTACCCAGCGAACCGGGACGGCGGTTCATCTCTATGGCTATGAAAATACGATCATCCTGGGAGGAACCCTGGGGAATATCATGTTTCTGTTTGTCAGGAACTTTCCCGTAAGCTATGTGGGACTAGCGGTTTTTGGCCTTTTTTCCGGCATCTTCATAGGGTGTCTTGCGATGGCGCTGGCGGAGAGTCTCCGGGTGATCCCGATCTTTGTAAAGCGGCTGAAGATGAAAGAAGGGCTTCCGATCGTATTAGTCGCCATCGCGCTGGGCAAATTAGCGGGAACCATCTATCAATATTTTTTCAAATGAATGGGAAAGCCAGAAAGGAAGTATGTGATTATGAATAGCCAGAAGACAGATATCAAGGATGTGATCTATGAAACCGTTCCCCAGGAGAGAGACGATAAATATAATGACTACGTGGATGAGAATACGCCGAAAGTCAGCTGGATGATCAATCTTTGCAAGGCGTTTCTGGTAGGAGGCATCATCTGCACGCTGGGGCAGGGGCTGATCAATCTCTATATGTACCTTGGATTGGATAAAGAGACGGCGGCGCTTTATAATACACTGTCGCTGATCTTCCTCAGCGTCCTGCTGACAGGTCTGAATATCTATCCCAAGATCGCGAACTTTGCCGGGGCCGGGACATTGGTACCCATCACCGGCTTTGCCAACAGCGTGGCGGCGCCGGCCATAGAATTCAAAAAAGAGGGCTGGGTGTTCGGAGTGGGCTGCAAGATCTTCACTATCGCCGGTCCCGTGATCCTGTATGGTGTTGTAACCAGCTGGGTGCTGGGGCTGATCTACTGGATCGGAAAATGGATCGGCTGGTTCTGACAGCCGATCCATTTGCTGGATTGTACCATTACTAATCTTCTATATCTTTTTCAAACTCAATGACCGCACCGGTTACGGCGTTGATCTTAATCTCATACTCATAGATTCCTTTCCGGAGCTCTATTTCGTAGACAGCGGTTCCATCGTCCCTGTCAAACTCAAATTTGGTGATGGAGGCGCCGGGAGCTTTTTTCAATGCGATATTTCTGGCTTTGGATTCTCCAATATAAACGCTCTGGGAAGAAGAGGATGCCAGCTGTTTCCATTGATATTCCAGAAGTTTCCCATTCTTTGCATTGTAAACCAGTTTGTACTGGCGTTTTCCCTTTTTCAGAGAGACCTTATACTCTGATAGGCCATCATCCACAGACAGCCGGGCGGAGATGATCTTGCTGCCTTTTACCAGTTTGCGTGCCTTAGTCTTGATCTTTGACAGGGCCACATTTTTTTTGCTCTGGATGGAATAGCTGGTGTTGGGAAGTTCCCACTCATATTCGATCAGCTTCGTGTCCGATTGACGATACTTCAGGCTGTATTTTTTATTCTTTTTAATAAGAGAGACTTCAACTACTGCTTCGCCGTCGTCTATATCTGTCTCCACTTCTGTAATGGAAGCGCCGGGGACTTTTTTCCGGGCTGCTTTGCTGGCTTTATCTGTATTGGCTGCAGCCGCTGCTGTGGAAGAAAGCATGAGAAGCGACAGAGAAGAGATGAGACATAAAACGCTGGTTTTCTTAAAAAAATGATTTTTCATAATCAACATCCTTTCTATGAAATAATAAAAAGCTGCTTTTTTGAGTTTCATTATCTTTTTCGAGTTTCATTATATTGAAAAAAAATGAAAATGTAAAGAGGTAATTTTTCGTTGAGAAATATAGGAAAATAGTGTATAATATATAGAACATTACAGGCAGCCGGAAAGCATAATTCAGCCCGGCAGTACGGATTTGGACACTGTTCAGCCCGGCGTCATCGGGCTGCGTGCGGGGGACTGCATTGCAGAGAAACGGAGGAAGGTTATGATCGAGAATAAAAAGGTTCTTGCCATTATACCTGCCAGGGGGGGGAGCAAGGGAATCCCGAAAAAGAATATTAAGGCAGTATCTGGAAAGCCTCTGATCAACTACACCATCGAGGCGGCGAAGGAGTGCAAATACATAGATAAGGTCATTGTATCTACAGATGACAAGGAGATCGCGGAGGTTTCCATGAAGGCAGGGGCCATCGTGCCGTTTCTCAGGCCGGATGAGCTGGCTACGGACGAGGCGAAGACGATTGATGTGGTGATGCATGCCATTGAATTTTATGAGAGAAAGGCAGAACGCTATGATATCATTGTCCTTCTGCAGCCCACCAGTCCGCTGCGTACCGGGGAGGATATTGAGAAAGCGCTGGAATATTTTATCAGAAAGGGAGAAAGATCTGTGGTTTCAATTTCTGAGGTGAATGATCATCCGCTGCTGATGAGACAGTTCGGGGAAAATAACGAGCTGGTGAAGATGCTGGATGAGGACAGCACAGTCCGGCGCCAGGATATGAAAAAATATTACCGGATCAATGGGGCGATTTATATAAACAGTATGTCAGAACTCAATGAAAACACCAGCTTTAACGACAATGTGATGGGCTATGTGCTGGCGAAGGAGCACAGCATTGATGTGGATAACCCGGAAGATCTGGTAATGGCTGAATATTTCCTTTCACAAAAATTTGATGGTGAATTTTTATCCTTTATTGTTTACTGATGTGTGCCGATATAATAAATATATTGTAGACATTGTTTGTGAAGCATGGAAGGCTTGGAGGAAGGCTTATGTATAGAAGAATAGGAAGATATATTGGAATGGGTCTGGCTGTTCTGGTGATCGGGGCCGCTGCGGCGGGAACTGCTGAAGAGACAGAATGCCAGGCGGCAAAGAAGAAACCAAAGAAGATCCAGGTGCTTACAGAGAAGAAGGGCAGCAGTCTCCAGATGAAGGCGGGAGACCAGAAAAAGCTCTCTTTTGAAGTTCTGCCCAAAAAGGCAAATCAGAAGCTGACATTTAAATCTTCGCGGAAAAATATTGTGAAGGTGTCTGCCAAGGGGGTTTTGACGGCGGTCAAAAAGGGAAATGCCACCATTACCCTGCAGTCCAAGGCGAAGAAATCTGTAAAGACAAAATTGAAGGTCGCTGTGGAAGCGAAGAAATCCACTGTCTCGGAGGGTGAGATCAAGTCATATCAGACGGCAGCGGTCAATCCGGCTCCGCCGGCAGGCGTTACGGTGCCGGATGTGCTCCCTTCTTTTCTGGCGGCGCCCAGAGCTGGAACGGCTACCGGGATCACGTTAAACCAGGACTATGTGGAACTGGCGGCAGGGGAAAGCTTTCAGCTGACGGCTACGATCACGCCAGTTACCTGCACCGATAAGATTGTGTGGACCATTGATCATCTCGGAGGTATCAACGTATATACC
>CAMTDY010000016.1 GCA_947070915.1 uncultured Roseburia sp. | reverse complement strand
CATACGAGATTAGCTCCGTCTCGTGGGCTCGGAGATGTGTATAAGAGACAGGCTTGAAATTTTGTACTCTAATATAAATCTGAATTTTGATTTTTTGGAGGGCTTGCTAAAAGAAAAAGTGGAAAAAATAATTGATGAAATTATAAGTACGTTCTACATAGCTTGTTTTTGCGAAAGTGTTCAAAAAGATACAATGTGGAGCTACTATGCTAATAATCATAAAGGATTTTGTATAGAATATTATTTTGATTCTTTTGAAGATTCGCAGTTTATTTTTCCTGTGGTTTATCAAGAATCAAAAAAGATAGATATAGATAATTTAGATTTATCAACTGTTAAAAGCATTTTTCCACTTCCTTTCCATGTTTTATAGGTGTTCATTTTACAAGGTTTCGTTCGAGAACATCAAACACCTCATTAAAAGGCACGCCTTCTTCGGCAAGGGATTGCTCATAGCTGTGCTGGAGTTTAGTGTTTCGTTCGGCATCTGACATAGTGTCTATTGTGCGTGGTTTTTGTGGAATTGTCAATGAGAACACCTCACTTTTAAAATTATTGTATTACATTGTGTTGCTGGTTGCAAGAAAAATCGGAACATTTTTGTATAAAAGTGTTTTTAACGAAGCACCCCCTTTATCCTCTCAAAACTCCCCCTCGTCGGAGCCTTCCTGCCCTTCTCCCAATCCCGGTAGACACTCCGGTTCACCCCAATCAGTCTCGCCATTTCTTTCTGAGTATACCCCAACCGTTTTCGTGCCGATAAAAGAGTAGCGGAAAAATCAGAATCAAGAAAATACACCATTTTGGATGCGATGGAATCGGAGACGACCGGACACTTTGAAGAGAGCGACGTTTTCCAACTGTCGTTTCTTCCATTCGCCGGAGTTTCTTCGTACCTCATGCCAGTCAGGAATCCGGACTGTCCCGATTTTCCCCAATTTAGCCAAAGCGTTGTATCGCATTGTCGATACATCTCGAAGCATACGTGGCGAGCCGGACGCCTTTTCCCTGTTTATAGCTGTCGATGGCCTTGATCAGGCCGATGGTGCCGATGGAGATCAGGTCTTCCTGGCTGTGCTCGCTGTTGCTGTATTTTTTGACAAGATATGCGACTAACCGTAAATTTCGCTCAATCAATATTTTCCGGGCTTCCATGTCCCCGTTTTCGTACCGTCGTATGTACTCCTGTTCCTCTTTGGCAGAAAGGGGTTTGGGAAATGACTGCAATGCTGCCACCTCAGAAATCTACGTTAATTTTAGTGTATGTGGATTGGTGTCCAATAGTGCCTGGCAAGAAGGAAATTATATGTGAAAGGAAATATTGTCTAGTCCCAAATCATAGTTGCGGGAAGGAAACAAAATATGTTATAATGAAAAAAACGAGGGGGTGAAAAAAGAGATGGCAAAAAAGAGATTATGGATCATCGTGGCTCTGGTGTTTGCATGCCTGGTGGTATCGGCAGCAGATGTAAAAGCCGTCAGGGCAGAATCGTGGAGAGTGAAGAAATGGAATATGAAGAAAAAATATACGGTTTCAAAAGGTGGATTTCGCTTTCATGCATATCTGTCCAAGGATAAAAAAGAAACGTGGATATATTTTGTAGAAACCATATCTAAAGCATCTGGGAAGTCATATGAATATCCGGGAGAGGAGAGTGCTTCCAAGATAAAGCAGGCACCGTCACAATTGCATTTTCCTCAAAAGATTAAGGGGGCAAAGGTGACAAAGATTGGCGCAGATATGACTTTTGAGTCAAAGGATGAGTTGGATTTTTATCAGAATGTATTTGGCAGCTGGGTAGAATATGCCCATGATGCAGACGGATATTGCAACGCTGTTCGGAATGTTAAGTCAATGACGCTTCCCCGTTCGTTGGCAGAGTTGGATGAGAGTGCGTTCAGCGGGATGAGAAAACTGGCTAAAGTGGACATACCAGATGCAGTAAAAACTCTGGAGTATGAGTGCTTTTATGGCTGTGAAAAGCTGCGTGAGGTCAAGCTCCCCAAAAGACTGTCAGGCATCCGATGGACATGTTTTGAAGACTGTCCCCGGCTGGTTAAAGTGACTTTGCCAAAATCCAACAGGAATTTTGCTGTTCACCAAGGGACTCTGTTGTCCAAGGATAAAAAGAAACTTGTCTGGGTGTTTCCGGGAAAAAAGGATATAAAAATTTCAGATACAGTAAATTCAATCAAAACATATGCTTTCATTAATTCTCAGGTGGCGGCGGTACACTTGGGGAAAAATATCGTGAATTTGGAACAACATTGTCTGGAAGGGAAGAGATTGAATGATGTCACCGTAGATACTGGAAATTCAGTTTTTGCCAGAGATGGTCAGTGTATTTATAGAAAATCTGATGGTGCCCTGGCAGTCGGTATTGCCACAAAAAAGAAACTGGTAATTTCAGACCGCATTACAAAATTGCCGGAAAAGGCAAGTCTTTGTGGGGAACTGCTTGAAGATTCTTATAACTGTTTAGAAGAGCTGGATATTTCTGCAAGCGTGAAAGAGATGCATGCATTTTGTCCTGTAGTAAGTGTGTCTTCAAGAGTGTACTATCGGGGGAATGAACCACCAAAAGTAATCGGAATAATAAGTTCCTATGCTCCGATTCCAATATTTTGTGAAGTTTATGTACCAAAGGATGCTTTGGCAGCGTATAAGAAATGGTATGAATCTTTTGATGTGCTGGATTGCATTGAAAAGAGAGACTGGCACACCTTTTAGGACTTAACGTAATACAATATTTTGTAGAGGTTGTCAAGGGGTTAATTGTATTTTTTTATAACGAAAAAAGGGTATTTACCTGGGAAATGATTTCCGCCAGGTAAGTATCCTTTTTTTGATGTGAAAATTCTGAAACAACTGAAATAGGCTTGTGAGGAAAATGGAAGGCTTAACACAATATTGTATTCTGTGTATGTACCCATAAGAGTTCAAAATTTTAAAAGGAGGAAAAAGATATGGCAGATGAAGTAACAACAGTTGAAAGCGCAGCAGGAAGTGGTGTTGTGAACGCCTTAAATGCCAGCATTGGCATTGACTTTTCCCTGATCGGGAGCAAACTTCATGCGGCCTATGAAAAAAGTGGATCGGATGGTTATGCGGTTCTTCTGATTCCCTCAGAACAGAATGCAGACAATGGCGTGTCCATCGGTGAGGTGATTGAGGATATTAAAAAAATGGTGAAAGGTGTGGATGAAAAGGCAGATACATCTTCCATGGAAAAGGATCTTGAATCGGGCATATCCGGTCTTTCCCAGGAGGAAGACAAGGGTTCTATCCTGGACAAGCTGATCATTAAACTGAAGATGGCATATCTGTACATCCGAAAGTCCAGCCAGGAATCTACGCTGGAATATGCATTCCAGCTGGAGGTTATTACAAAAGGAATGATTCCGGAAGGCATCAACCAGCTGGTGGATGTAGATAATATCTCCATTTCGGTCTGGAATACAAACCGCAGAAAAGTTGTTGAAAAGATGGGATTGACGACGATTCAAGACTATCTTGGGATGGAAGAAGCGGTGCCGCAGATACTGGAGCAGCCAGAAGATGAGCCAGAAGCCCAGCCGGAGCAGACGGAGAATTGACTGAAACAGTAAAATAGTTGAAAGAAGGGAGCAGTGTCCCATGGCAGATGAAAGAATTTCATGCAGCGTTGCCGTAGAAGGACAGGTACTTCACTGTCCGGCAAAGCTGATGATCGGCAGGCAGAATAATGAACTCATATATGGGGGGACCATCGAGTGGGGTGGCAGACCGGTCAGCGATGTGATAAAGGAGGCTGACGAAAATATGTCTGGCCAGATCGGTGTTTATGCGGACAGCCTGCTCCCTAAATGTCAGCCAGGACAACTGTCGGTGATTCACCAAAACAATAGGACAGTGATAGGGATCAGGAATTCCAATATGTGTTTTAAGCTGGCGGTGTCCCAGGACAATAAAGCTGTGATTTTTGCCTTTCAGATAAAACAGAAACCAGATACAGAATCTGACGTATCTGCGTTACTTATGGCGCTGGAAAAGGTAGCTGGATTTTTTGGCATTCAGGAATTTTTGTTCTATGCCCAGACGGGGCGCAGGTGGATGCTTCCAGAACTGGCACCGGGAAAGGTAGAGGCTGCCGATGTCCCAAGAGAGGTTAAGGACTGCAGCTTTTTAGTCTATACGCGTTTAGTCATGGACGGTGACAACGTTTTTATGAAGACAGTCCGGACTCTGTTTGGCATGAATGAGACAGAATTGTTTGTGGGGATGGGGGCGAAGGGAGCCGCAGCCATGCTCACCATTCCCGGATTCAAAAATGACATAATGGAAAGCAAAAATCTATACATGATGGTACAGATGGGAAAAAAGATGTCATTTCTCTTAAAAGGCAGTTTTATTTTTAACTATGTGCCGCAAATGCGTTTTCAGGTAGATTGCGAGGTGGGGGTGGATGCCTTTGAGATCGAGGCGCTGGCTCATGTGGAAAAGCCGGTTCCTCTCTTCGGACCCTTTTCCATCGGTGACACCTGCCTGATGATCCGGGTGTCCGAAGGGTTCAGTTTTGGTATGTATACCAGCCTGTATATAAGAAAGATCCAGATATTTGGTGCCTTGATATTGAAAATACGGGGAGAGCTGGTGACTCCGGAACTGTTATCAGCGGCGGTCAGTGATCTGTCCATTCCAATTTTACTGGACAACCTGTTAGGAGAGCATATCCATGGCATAGAAGCATTGGATTTTATAAAGATCCTTGGACTACCCTTTCAAAATGCGGGATCTTATTCAAAGGAGGTAGTGGAGCAGAAAAATCTGCCATCGATCGTGGAGCAGTTTAACAGCCGGGTAAATAATCCCTCTCTGAACCTGGAACTTTCCCAGGTACAGCTCACACCTTTTGGCGACGGGGCGGATCTGACAGACTTAAAGAGGATGCGGCATTACTACATCAAAAGCTCTGGCGAGCTGCAGCTGGCAGCGCAGTTTTATTATTCCTCCATTGACACTAAAATAGGAAATTATTCTGTGGAAAGAGGTCTCTTTATCTGCGGCGTCATAGAGATTTTTGGCAAACGTATCGAAGTTCTTTTTTCCTACCGGGAGTCAGAGGGGATACTGGGATATGCCAAAATACAGGAGATGGATCTGGGATTTATCCGCATAGGACCATCCAAAGCAGGCAGAAGGGGTGAAGACACACTGCCGGTTGCACAGGATAGTGTATTGTCGCAGTTTATAAATCCTGAGCAGGAGGGGCTGGTATTTTTCCTGTCAGCGGGAAAGAGAAATATTTCCTTTTATCTGGATGGGAATGTATATGTGCTTCGGTTATTTGAGGTGGATGCCAGGATTATTTTCTGCCAGGGGCTTATATCCGTTGATCTGTGTACGACATGGCTGGGGATCCTGCAGATCAGCCTTCACCTGAAAGTAAACTATGGAAGCTTTTCCTCTGGCAGTTTTGAATTCAGCCTGATGGTCGATACGTCAAAGCTGACCGAAAAACTGCAATCCGTGACAAGAAGCATCGAAGCTGCCATCGGCAGGCTGAGGCAGAGGATCGATAACGCAAACCGGGAGATTGACCGGGCACAGAACCATGTCAATGAATTGTATGGAAAGATCCATGACCTGGATCGCAGGATCCAGAACTGCCGGAACGATATCCGGAATGCCAGCTGGTGGAAAAAAGCTTTTGTAGCAATCGCTAAAGGAATAGAGATTGGCGCCTATGAGGTGGCAAAAGCAGGGGTTTATGCGGCGATTGGTGTGGCAACAGCAGCCCTGGAGGTGGCAAAGGGGCTTGTCAATCTCGGAGGTATTCTGGGCGAAGGCGTTTTAAGGGCAGTCAATGGCGTGGTCCAGGGAGCAATGTCACTTTTTTACCTGAATTATATCCGATTAACCGCAAAGGCAAATTCGGCGGAACAGTATTTTATGGCTGAGATAGATTTTGTTGCACTGGGGACTACTTATCATTTTACCGGACAGATCGGAAAAGAAGCTTTGAAAAAGTCGCCAGAGGGAGCTCTTTCCCAGAAGATCCAGGACCAGATCCAGCCGGATCTGAACCGTATCGAACAGGCGGCAACCCGCAGCAACTGGAGAAAATACCGTTACGAAAAGGAGCCTGTTTCCAGGCACTGCCGGAGGCTGGATGGCGCCAGGCAGCATATAGCAGCCTCGATAGAGATGATGCAGTCCATGCAGAATACATATGTGGAGCAGTTTGAGACTCCGATGGAAGAATTTGATGCGATGAACGTTTCTTTGACCGATGCACTGGGGCATGTGGAGAATGTTTTGTGCACCGGTGTCCGGGCGGCAGATGTGCCGGGACTGGAGGAACCCATGGATGTATTGCGGCAGCATATAGAAGAAAAGAGCGGGAGTTTCCGGGACAGAGAGCTGTCAAAGGCAAAGGAGCTGATGGATCAGTATGATGAGGCAAAGATTCTCTATGACAAGGTGGCAGAAAATCTGGAGGGAATGCGGGATCATAGGAAAATGATGGAGGAACATGCGGATATGATGAAAGAAAAAACCTCAGCATGTGGGGCGGTCGTCATCAATGGAAGCGGAGGGGATCCGGAGATTGTACTGGAGCAGGTGCAGGAGCAGCTGTACCAGTGCTTCCCGGTAGACCGGAGCGGGGCTGATTTTATCAATCTTTCCAGGGAGCCTCTGATCCAGGAATGTTTTCAGCAGGCAGAGCAGAGGATCGGTATGGAACCGTCGGATAAGATTCAGCGGATGCGGAAACGGAGTAGAAAGGGAAAATATGAGGCTAGATTATAGAAGTTAGTAAAAGAAATGAGAAAAGAGGGGAAATATGGAAGATAAAAAGAGAATAGGTTCACCACGCATAAGGAAAATCCTGGCTTCCCTGCTGTTGGGGACCGCCCTGGTTACCGCTGGCGGCATCGTGAAGAACGGTGTTCATGTGCAGGACTATGAACCAAAGGCAGAGAAAGGATTTTGTACAGTCCTTGTCTATATGGTAGGCAGTGACCTGGAGGGGAGTTATGGGGCTGCCACAGAGGATCTGGAGGAAATGGAAAATGCCCTGCAGAAGGCAGAGATCTCTTCCGGGGATGTACATGTCGTGGTGGAGGCAGGAGGCGCGCAGAACTGGCAGTATCCAGCGATGAAAGGAAAAAAATACGGGCGTTTTTGTGTGACGGGGGACGGGGTGAAAGAATTTGAAGATATGGAAGCCAGAGATATGGGTGAGGCGGATACTCTGTCGGATTTTATAAATTATGGCGTACAATCTTATCCGGCGGAACATTATGGACTGGTATTCTGGAATCACGGGTCAGGGCAGATCTTAGGATTCGGATGTGACAGCCAGTTTGATGATTCCTCGCTTTCCCTGAATGAGATCACCGGAGCAATGGACCATTCTGCGATGGATGAAAAATTTTCATTTGTCAGCCTGGACGCCTGCCTGATGGGAAATATCGAACTGGCGGCGGTGCTGGAAGAAAAGGCAGAGTACCTTATCGCATCGGAGGAACTGGAGCCGGAAAGCGGCTATGATTATTCATGGCTCTGCAGCCTGGCAGATGAGATACAGAGATCCCCGGAGGATATTGGCGATAAGATGGGCTCTGCTATGATTGCAGCCTACGGGAATTATTATAAGGACCGTGATTATATGATTACGCTGAGTATGATGGATCTAAGCGCATATAATGGGTTTCATGACTGTTTCCATAAAATGATGGCGAAAGCGGGGCAGCTGGCGGATGACCGGGTTTACCAGGAGCTGGGGAAACATAGGAAGACGATTCAGGGATTTGGGGACCTGGCAGGCGGTTCTCAGGCGGAGATTGTGGATCTGATGGATCTGATGGAACAGATCGCGGAGATAACAGGCGATACAGAAACGTATAAACAGCTTGAAAAGCAGTATAAGCTGCTGGTGCCAGAAAAGGTCACAATGGGCTATGAGTCAGAGCCATCCGGGACCAGTATTTATCTGCCGGCAGGTTCCAATGAATGGTTTTTGCAAAATATGTCCGTCTATGGGGAAATTCCTTTTTGTACTGCCTACCAGGAATTTCTCCAGAAATATCAGGACTATCTGACAAAGGAGAGCCATATAGACTGGCATTCCCTGGAAAAGAAAGAGAAGGAGATCAGGGTCCAGGTAGAGCCGGAGGCAGTAGACCAGATAGTGGCGGCGTATCTGACTGTGTTTTGTGATACAGGCAGGAAAGGGAAGGCGTATTTACTCAGCACCGACAGCGACGTCCTTCTTGACCGGGCAGGCTTCCTGAAGGCAGTCCCGGAAAAACAATACTGGGGGCTGAAAAATGAGATCCTGTGCCTGATTGAAACACTGGATACGGAGGAGTATACAGAATACATATCGCCTGTATGGTATCATGATGAACTCTGTCTGATGTACATCAGTTTTTCCAAGGAGGAACAGGATGGAAAGATTGGCGCCATAACTCCCATGGGGGTCAAAAAGAAACAGTATGAACTGAAAGAAGGTGATACGTTGTATCCGCTGTATCCTCTGGAACAGTGGGATGAGGATGAGAGAACAGCCATGCTGCCGGAAGGTACTGGCGGTGCTTCTGTGACAGAAAATGAGAGGGAGGCTGGGATAAAAAGCGGGGAGATCTATATGGATTCCTACTATGTAGGAAACCAGATCCGCATAGACAGCCTGGAAGAAGGTGATGCCGATCTTATGTTGGTAGAAGCAAATATGAAAAACTGTATGTTTGGATTTATGATCCAGGATACAAAACAGAATTTATACTATACGGATTTTTTGTCAATGGAGACAGAAGACAATTGAAAAAAAGGAGGATTTTAAAATGAGTGACAAACCAAGAAAAATAGATCTTATCCAGCAGTTTTGCATCTTAAAAAATAATAAAATATTGAAGGACTACCCCAATGTGGTGCAAAGTACGCCATGCGGCCCGGAATCCTGGAAAAAGAATCATAATATACTGGTAAGCAGCGCTGTGGGAGAGCAGGATCAGCCAGATCTGTTTTATCGGTCAATGCGTATGGAGGAAGCAGAGTTATGGCTCGGCGGAAATGGTTATGATGCAGTGATTGGAGACGGACATCAGGGGTTTGCGCAGAATATGCTATATTCCCTGAAATATATGAATGGATCAAAAGCAGCGTCCCGTTATCCGGTTATGCTGCAGTTCCATGTGCCAGGTTATGTTGATAAAGCTCGGGAAATCGGAGTTGCCAACGGTGCCCAGGAGGACGGGGTCTTCTGTTTTGGGATCGGGTGGAAGTCAAAAAATGGCGCGGGTACAAATACAGCTGGACTGAAAACATTGTGGTCCCAGAGGGCAGATAGTAATGAAACGGCCAGGATCATGAAATCAATAAACAAAACACTAACCCCGCCATTTACATTGGAAACGGCTCAGAGTAATTTTCTTTATCAGCAGAAGATCATAAACAGTTTGATCTTTATTGAATCGATCCAGGGTGTAAGCGTCGCTGCCATGCCGGATGTAGTTTTTGATAAACTAATGAAGGTTCAGAAATGCTCTCCAAAACCTTTTGACACCGGAAGTATAGTGTGATATTCTGAATAGGGTGTGCCAGCACCTATAATATATGGTTCTGAGGAAAAGAATGAGGAGGCGGGCAGAGATGCTGAATGAGTATGTGAAAAAAATATTTGGAAAAGAGATCGATGGCTGCGGGGACCGGGAGTTATATGCAGCGCTGTTACAGATGACAAATGAAATGGCGGCTGCGAAGAAAAAAAATACTGGAAAAAAGAAACTATACTATATATCGGCAGAGTTCTTGATCGGAAAGCTTCTGAGCAATAACTTGATCAATCTCGGTATTTACGATGAGATCAAAGAAGAGCTTAAAAAAGCCGGAAAAAAACTGAGCCGGCTGGAGGAGCTGGAGCCAGAACCCTCACTGGGAAATGGAGGGCTGGGAAGACTGGCCGCCTGTTTTCTGGATTCCATCGCGACGCTGGGACTGCCGGGAGACGGCATCGGGCTGAATTATCACTTTGGACTGTTTAAGCAGGTATTTCACAAGAACCTGCAGAAGGAGCAGCCCAATCCCTGGCTGGAGAAGCCGGGCTGGCTGATCCGGAGCGAGAAAAAATATAAAGTTTCCTTTGGAAAATTCAGTGTGGACTCCACTTTATATGAAATTCTTGTGACGGGATACAACAACCGGACGAATACTCTTCATCTCTTTGATATCGATACGCTGAAAGAAGATATTGTAAAGAAAGGCATCGACTTTGACAAGGAAGATATCCGTAAGAACCTGACACTGTTTCTCTATCCCGACGACAGCGATGACGCTGGGCGTCTGCTGAGAGTTTACCAGCAGTATTTTATGGTGAGCTGCGGCGCCCAGCTGATCCTTGATGAAGCGGTGGAGCGGGGCAGTGACCTTCATGATCTGGCGGACTATGTGGCGATCCAGATCAACGATACTCATCCATCCATGGTGATCCCGGAACTAATAAGGCTTCTGACTGCCAAAGGAATCGATATGGATGAGGCGATTGAGATCACGAAACATACCTGTGCTTATACCAATCATACGATTCTATCCGAAGCATTGGAAAAGTGGCCCCTGTCCTTTATCGAGAGAGTGGCGCCCCAGCTGGTTCCCATCATCCGGGAGCTGGATCTGTGCGTGAAGGACCAGTACGATGACGAATCCGTCTACATAATAGACGATGAAGACCGGGTTCATATGGCTCATATGGATATCCATTATGGCCACAGTGTGAACGGAGTAGCGTATCTTCACACCGAAATTCTTAAAAATAATGAACTGAATCAATTTTATAAAATATATCCGGAGAAGTTTAATAACAAAACCAACGGCATCACCTTCCGCCGCTGGCTGCTCCACTGCAATAAGCCGCTGGCAGCTTTTCTTGAAAAGACTATCGGGGACGGCTTTAAAAAAGATGCCGAAGAGCTGGAGAAACTGCTCCGTTATGCAGAAGACGAAAAGGTGCTCCAGAAACTGCTGGACATCAAGAAAAAGAATAAACATAAACTGGTCAAGTATCTGAAAGAGACCCAGGGGTTAAAGATCAATGAGGACTCCATCTTTGATATTCAGATCAAGCGCCTGCATGAATACAAGCGGCAGCAGCTCAATGCTTTGTATGCGGTCCACAAGTACTTGGAGATCAAAAGAGGAAAGACGCCAAAGACACCGATCACCTTGATCTTTGGTGCGAAAGCGGCACCAGCTTATACCATTGCAAAGGACATCATCCATCTAATTCTCTGCCTGCAGAAGATTGTAAATAAAGATAAAAAAGTGAAACCCTATCTGAATATTGTAATGGTTGAGAACTACAATGTCACTTTGGCAGAAAAACTGATCCCGGCCTGTGATATCTCGGAACAGATCTCCCTGGCTTCCAAAGAGGCCAGCGGAACAGGAAATATGAAATTTATGCTCAACGGTGCGGTAACCCTCGGTACAGAAGACGGTGCCAATGTGGAGATCCATCAGCTGGTGGGGGATGATAACATCTATGTATTTGGCGAGGACAGCGATACCGTGATCGCCCGTTATGAGCGGGGGGATTATTGTTCCAGGGCCTACTATGAGAAGGATGCCGCTCTGAAGGAAGCGGTGGATTTTATCGTTAGCAGGAAGATGTTGAAGACAGGCAGGAAAAAATGCCTTACCAGGCTGTACAATGAACTTCTGAACAAGGACTGGTTTATGACTTTCCCGGATTTTCAGGAGTATGTCCGGACGAAGGAGCGGGCTTACCGCGATTACGACGATCGGAAGAGCTGGGCGCAGAAGATGCTGGTAAACATTGCCAAGGCAGGCTTTTTCTCCTCCGACCGAACCATCGCGCAGTACAACGAAGATATCTGGAAGCTGGATCAGTAGGATCTGTTTTAACGGCAGAATCCGTTATACTTCAAGAAACCGTCTGGTATTTAAAAGCCCCCAGCCCTGGCTGCTGTGGGGGAGCTGGAGGTCGGTACAGCTGTTTTTCAGGCGTAGTTTAACCTCTTTCGGAGTAAGATCAGGATATTTTGAAAGAAGCAGAGCGATGCTTCCACTGACGATCGGAGTCGCCATGGAAGTGCCGCTCTTTTTTTCATAGGATTGTCCGTTGAGATACTTATTGCTGCAGCTCTGTACCTGGTGTCCCGGCGTGACGACATCTGGTTTTTTGATACAGAGGGAGGTGGGGCCTACGCTGGAATTGGAGTGTTTACTGTAATACCCTACCGTGATGATCTTTCGGCTGTTTCCCGGAGCGCTGATGGTATAGGGTTCCGGACCCTTGTTTCCGGCGGATGCCACGACGACCAGCCCCGCATCCCAGAGTTCATTTACTGTCTGTACAAAGTCGGAATTTTCGTCAAACTGTTTTCCATCGGTGGTGCCCACAGAGATATTGATGATATTGATATTATATTGATAACGGTTTCTCAGTACCCATCGGATGCCGGCGATAATATGGGGGATCATTCCCTCCCCGTACCGGTTCAGGATCTTCACGGAGACGATCTTTGCCTCCGGCGCCATACCGCAGAAGGTGCCACGGCTGGAATATCCGCTGCCGGCGGCAATGCCAGCAACATGGGTTCCGTGGCCATTATCGTCATAGGGCCTGGTTCTGCCATTTACGGTGTCATACCAGCCGATGACACGGTTTTCAAAATCCGGGTGGCTGCAGATGCCGCTGTCCAGTATGGCGATACAGCTGCCTTTTCCTAAGATTCCCTTCTGGTGGACGGCATCTGCTCTAACAATTTCTCTGACATGGTTCATGTTCCTTACCCCGTGCCATAATAGAATCAATATTATGATATGCGGGTATCTGAGTCTTTGCCAACAGCTGGAAGACTGTTTAGGTTGTTTCCCTCTTTTCCGTCAGGAAGAGACTTGAGATACTCCGTATCTCCCCGGTGGGCGATGCCCACGCCCTGGATCTCTCCTGCTTTTGCCATAGCCACTCCTTCGCTTTTGCTGACAGTCTTTCCGTCAGAGAGCTGGTAGCCGGCAATCCTGCCATGTTCCTTTACAAGTCCGACGATTTCTTTGGCATCGGAAGATGGCTCTGGGATCTCATCCAGTGCAGCCATAGGAAGTGCGCTTCGGAATCGTTCTTTTTCATTCATGATAAACCCCTCTTTTCTGTTTGTTTTTGTACTTCATATGGTCTCCCAAGCGGTGCAATTTATACAGACAGCTAATAGAAAACTTGCGGTAGGGGAATAATGTATGTTATAATTGTGTCAGTTATTATGCTTTGCGCGGAAAGTATGCGTAGAAATGAGGAAAACAATGGATAAGGTTACGATACGATTAAATGGCTCATCTTATATCAACGAGATGGAGTTGAATGACCGCTTTCAGGTATTTGGGGACAGCCTGTGGATCTCCCTGCTCTCCCTGGTGGGAAATCCGGAAGGAGTGACGGTGACTCCGGAAGAACCGGTATCCCCGCTTCTGACGATGGATCTGGAGAAACGTCTGGCGGTGGAGCTGGAAGAGAATCCGGCGGAATTTCTTGTGGTGGACATGTGCTATACGGCGGGACATGCTCTCTGCAAATGGAAGGATCAGGTGTTTACAAAAAACCCTAAATTTAAACAAAGCACATTTTATGCGGAGCACGAGGCGGAGATCGAAGAGATCGATGTGATGCGGGATCAGGAATTTGACTGGAAACCCTATATGGACCGGTATCTGGAACTGGTGGGCAGATATTTTGACGCCGATCACATCATCCTTGTGAAATCCCGCTGTCCTCTCTGGTATGTGACCCATACCCATGTGAGAAAGCTTTCCAAAAAGAGCCGCCGCGCCTATAATAAGCGCATCAAGCAACTGGAAGATTATTTTGTGGAGAAGATGAATCCCTATGTGATCGACATCTATTCCCACTATTATGTGGATTTCAACCATAAAAAAGGATTTACCATGTCCTCTTATGAAAAGCCCTTTTATCATCATGCCAAAAGACTGATCTCAATGATCATTCGGACACAGCCGGAGCAGAGAGTGTTCCGGGACGAGGAATATTTTATCCGTCTGGGACGGTTTATCAAATACTATGACAATCTGTTTGCCAAAAATAATGTAGCTCTTTTTATGGATGACAGCGTATTCCTGGACCATCTGGTGCTGCAGCTGAGCCGGAAGATTCTGGCAGAATACGAGAGTGATCTGGTGGCGGTACAGGTTGCCGGATACGGAAGTATCGATGAGATCCTGGAGAACTATAATTTCAAGTTCTCGGCGCTGCTCCGGGAATGCCTGAGGACCGTGCGGGCCGTGGAGGCCGGTGATATCTACGATTCCAGTGTGGATTATGAGGTAATATTCCAGTATCAGTTAAAGCTCATTGATCCCTTTATGGAGCTGGTGAAAAAGGAGATCGAAAAGACAGGGCTGGTCGAAGGGGAGTTGTGGATCAACCGGTTCCACTGCCGGAATTATTATCACGCCCTTCTTCTATGCCGCAGCGGGAAGCAGGGAGCCCTTAAAAAGCTGGTTCTGAATCTTGGCGGCAGCGTGGCAGATAAGGTGAAATGTAAGGAACTGCTGCGGGAGGAGGGAAGAGAGACGGGAAATCCCCTCCAGGCATGCATGAGGGCCATGAACCGCTATTATGAGCCGGTGCTGGTGGATCTCTGGGGCTCCTGTATCACGAGAGAGATCCTGAATGAGGACGACGGCAGGTTTAAGATCGGAAAATACGCTTACCGGAATAGTTTTTTATTTGCCTTCGATCAACCGATTCCTTATGATGACAGCAACTTTGAAGATCTCTCTCTATTTGAGAACAGCAGCTGGCGGGTAGGATATATCAAAAGCGCCTTCCATAAGGATCTGCCCCAGCAGTTACAGCAGACCGAGTCCCAGTGGCTGCTTCTGGATTTTTACGATCTCATTTGTGATGTGGTGGAATATCATGGGGGGATACTGACAGCGGACAGTGAGGTACGGGGCCTCAAATTCTATAAGCAGATCAAGGAAGAGTGCCAGGTCACTTCCATCGACGCGGTGCTGACGGATGAGGAGATCAAGGAGCGGTTCGGAGTATTCATCCGGTTTATCAAAGAGAGGTATGGAAAGAATATCATCTTTGTGAAAGCGGACGTAAAGACCAGATTCCTTGACTATACGCGCTCTATGAAACCGATCCGGGGCTATAAAAAAGAAACCCTGTTGAAAAAAAAGGAATTCCTGGACAAATGGCAGGATTATTTTCTAAAGCACATGGACTGCCATGTAATTGACAACGCCAGAAAGTATCATGCAGATGACCTGTGTGTTTCGGGAGCATTTATGGTTCATTATGAGAAAGAATTTTATGAGAAGGGATACCGGCAGATCAGGAAGATCATCTGCGGGGTGTAATATTTGCAAAGCGGACGGAAGTGTGATATACTCGTAGGGTGATTTTAAACATGAATGCCGGGGAATGAGGAAATGCAGGAGAGAAATGATAAAATCCGGGTACTGCAGGTAAATAAGTTATATCACCCGGTCACGGGTGGCATCGAGCGGGTGGTCCAGCAGCTGGCGGAGGGACTTTGCGAAGATACAGATACCAAAGTGCTGGTGTGCCGTAAAAAAGGCAGGACCATTGTGGAACAGATTGCCGGAGTCGAGGTTACGAGAGCTTCCAGTATGGGAATGCTCTCATCGCTGCCCCTGTCTGTTTCGTTTTTATGGAAGTTCCGCAGAATGGTTAAGGACAGGGATATCGTTCATATCCATATGCCTTTTCCACTGGGGGACTTGGCCTGTTTTCTCTCAGGTTATAAAGGAAAAGTGATCCTGTGGTGGCACAGCGATATTGTCCGGCAGAAAAAGCTGATGAAACTGTACCGCCCCCTGATGGAATGGCTTTTGCGGCGGGCAGACTGTATCGTTGTGGCGACCCAGGGGCATATTGACGGTTCCAGATATATGAAACCCTATCAGGATAAATGCCGGATCATTCCCTTTGGCGTGGATCCCAAAATAGAAAAAGAGGCAGACCGCTGGTACGAAGAAGGCGGACCGTCTGAAAGATCACAGGAAAAGAATGCTGCCGTGAAATATCTCTTTGTGGGACGTCTGGTATATTATAAAGGCTGCCGCACCATGATTGAGGCATTTGTCCAGGCGGCAAAGGCGGACAGCTACATTCAGCTGGATATCGTAGGAACAGGTCCATTGGAACCAGAATTGAAGAAACAGACGGAAGAACTGGGACTTACAGACCGGATTCACTTTCATGCCAGTGTGGGCGATGATGAACTGATCGGATTTTTTAAGGAATGTGATGTGTTTGTGCTCCCCTCCCTTCAAAGAAGTGAGGCTTTTGGGCTGGTTCAGATCGAGGCGATGGCGTTTGGCAAGCCGGTGATCAATACCAAACTGCCCAGCGGCGTTCCCTATGTGAGTCTCCATGGGGAGACCGGATTGACAGTAGAACCGGGAAATACAGCGGAGCTGGCAGAAGCGATGCAGTATCTGGCGGAACATCCAGCGGAACGGCGCCGGATGGGGGAGCGGGCAAGAGAGCGTATGGATAAGCAGTTCCGGATGGACAAGATGTTAGAGCGGGTGCTGCGGCTCTATGAGGAATTTGTGGAAAGGAAGCTGGGAAGGTGAAGATTGCATTAGATGGTCAGCCTCTTTTGAATCAAAATAAAACAGGTATTGCATATTATGAGGATGGATTACTGAAGCATTTACTGAAGGAGTATTCTCAGGAAGAGTATGGTATCGATATTTTCACGAAGGGACAGCCTCAGGTAAAACAAAAATTTATTACGGAGTATTCTGAAAAATTAAAAGTTCAGGAGTGCAGTTGGTTTCCTGGTAAAGCATACCGGATGTTTACACTTCTGTTTCCGCTGCCATATCGCTGGTTCTTTCGTGAAGAGAGGGATATAACACATTTTTGTAATTATGTCATACCTTTCGGGGTCAGAGGTAAAAAGGTAGTGACTGTACATGATCTGGCATTCCACGAGTATCCCGATACCATACGCTGGCGCACTTTGCTTATGTTGAAAAGGAATTTGAGGTGTTCGTTAAAAAGAGCAGATGCGGTTGTGACAGATTCTGAGTTTACAAGAAAAGAAATACTGAGATATTATGATGTGCCGGCAGAGAAGTTATATGTCGTTCCCTGTGGTGTGGATACAAACATATTTTGCCGTGAAACAGACGCCGGAAAACTTGCCTCTGTTAAAAAAAAATACGAAATAAGTGGAACCTATTTTTTATATTTGGGGACTTTGGAACCCAGAAAAAATTTATCAGGTCTGATCCGTGCTTATAAAATGTTTCGAGAGAGGGTAAAAGACCAGAAAACAGAAATCCCTCAAATGGTTATTGCTGGTGGAAAGGGATGGATGTACGAACAGATCTTTCAGACAGTCAAAGAACTTTCACTGGAAGACAAAGTTATATTTACCGGATATGTGGATGAGGAAGAGAAACCTATTCTTATGGGAGGAGCTCTGGCATTTTGTTTTCCGTCCTTTTATGAAGGGTTTGGCATGCCGCCGATTGAGGCGATGGCGTGTGGTACACCTGTTCTGACTTCTAATACATCATCTTTGGCAGAGGTGACAGAAGATGCTGCCCTGCAGGTAGATCCATATGATCTGGAGGAAATAGCGGAGTCTTTGGAACGGCTTTATAAAGATGATGAACTCAGAAATCAACTGAGACAAAAGGGATGGGAGAGAGCTGGGAAATATTCATGGGAGATTGCGGTGAAAGCGCTGCATCAAACGTATAAAAGTATAATGGATTTGAGGGAACAGTGATGAATGCTTTTAAAGAACTATACGAATACCGGACAATGATCAGCAGTTTGATCCGGCGGGATCTGCGCGGCAGATATAAGGGATCTGCACTTGGCTTTGCATGGACTTTCTTAAATCCGCTATTGCAGCTTGGTGTATATACTATAGTGTTTTCAATGATCATGCGTGCGGGGATCAAAGATTATTATCTTTTTTTATTTGTGGCTTTGATTCCCTGGCTTTTTTTTAGTACCTCTGTATCAGCAGGGGCTAGTTGTGTCATGGTGCAAAAAGAAATGGTTAAAAAAATTTATTTTCCCAGAGAGGTATTGCCGATTGCACATGTTACCAGTCAGCTCATCAATATGCTTTTTAGTTTCATCGTGGTATTCGCGGTGTTGTGTATATCGGGTAAAGGGGTTAGTGTATATGCACTTTTATATCTTCCCACTATAATTATTGCAGAGTATCTTCTGGCACTGAGCATTACAATGATTGTTTCAGCAGTGACTGTATATTTACGGGATTTGGAGCATGTTCTTGTGATTCTTACGATGGCATGGCAGTTTTTGACTCCGGTTATGTATTCTATAGATATGGTGCCGGATGCAATGAGACCAGTATTTAATATAAATCCCATGACGCCGATCGTTGTTGCATACCGGGATATTTTATATTATAAAAGGGCTCCAGAAATGGAGACTCTAGTACACGGATTTGTCTTTAGTATTATTTTGTTGGTAATTGGATGGTTCGTTTTTGGAAAATTGAAAAAACACTTTGCGGAGGAAATGTAATGAAGCCGGAAAATGCAATTGAAGTAAAAAATGTGACCAAAAGTTTTAAAATATATATTGATAAAGGAAATACGCTGAAGGAAAAAGCTCTTTTTAAACAGAGAAGGCGGTTCGAGGAAAGAAATGTTTTAAATAATATAAGTTTTGAAGTTGAAAAAGGACAGGCAGTGGGACTTATCGGCCATAATGGCTGCGGGAAAAGTACGACATTAAAGCTGCTTACAAAGATTATGTACCCGGACAGTGGGAGCATTGTCATGAGAGGGCGGGTATCAAGTCTGATCGAACTTGGTGCGGGATTTCATGAGGATATGAGTGGCAGGGAAAATATTTACATTAATGCCTCTATTTTTGGACTGACCCGTCGTGAAATTGATAGGAGAATGGAAGATATCATTGCTTTTTCTGAGCTGCAAGAGTTTATTGATAATCCGGTCCGGACATATTCATCTGGCATGTATATGAGACTTGCCTTTTCCATTGCAATAAATGTCGACGCAGATATTTTATTGGTAGATGAGATTTTGACTGTGGGCGATTTCAATTTTCAGGCAAAATGTTTTAACCGGCTTCGAGAAGTGAAGGCTTCTGGGACTACGATTGTTATCGTGTCCCACTCTATGGAACAGATTGAACAGATCTGCGACCGCTCGATATGGATCCATGACGGAAAGATCCGCAGGGAGGGAAGACCGAGAGATGTACACCCGGAATACCTGGATTTTATGGGTGAAAAGCGTCAAGAACTGGCTTGGAAAGAGGCAGAGAACAAGGAAGAAAATAAGGAAAGTGAAGAGACAAAAGAGACAGATAATGAGAATGCTGAAGAGGCACATGCTGAGAACCAAGATAAGGCTGAAGAAAAGAAAAAGCGTTGGGGAAATGGGAATGCTAGAATAGAAAAGATTGTACTTTTGGATAGACAGGGCAAAGAGAAGTCGGTGTTTAAGACCGGAGATGCAGTTGTCATTCAAATTACTTATAAAGTAAATCGGAAAGTGGAAGATGCCGTTTTTGGCATTGGTATTTTTCGAAGTGATGGGATTCAGTGTTATGGTACAAATACCCGTATTGATAAGCAGAATAAGTTTGATCTGGTAAAGGACGGCGTGGTACAGATAGATGTGACAGATATGAGTCTGATGGCAGGAGAATATCTGTTGGATGTGGCGATTGAGGCAGATATAGGAATAGCAGTTGATTATTATAAAGAAGCATATCGATTTCAGGTTTTTTCAGATATTAATGATGTCGGAATAGCCAGAATTGAGCATAATTGGAAAATTGTGGACGATAGTACTCATTAAGGAGACAGATCTATGGATTTAGAAGAGAGGATTAGGAAAAAACGGGGCGAAGCTATGGCAAAACAGTCTCTGGATGTAAAGTGGTTTGATGATTCTGTTGACATATATACAATTTACTCAGCGATTGAGCAAGAAGCAGAGATATTGAATATTACGGAGGGAGAATATAAAACAGATACTACTGCAGAACGTATTGAAAGGCTGCGGAAGATTGATGAAGGCTTACAAAAGATCTGGCTATACCGTGTTGTTATCCGAATGGGCTTGAAAAGATTGTATAAAAAGTGGCGGTATAAGAAGTTTCAGAAAGAGAGAGAGAGTTGGGGTTCAGAGCATCAGCAGGGATTTCAGAGGGAGTTTGTCAGACGTTTCACGAAAGGATTCAGGATTCCGGTTATTGGCAGGATATTCCGTAGTATGAACAACTTTCTTCATGTGAACCGTAACATAACCGGATTGATCGGATGGAATCAAGAACTTGAAAATTATGTCAAAAATATCGAAGACAGGATGAAGAATGTAGAGAACGCCATGGGGAATATGGAGAACGCAGTAGGAAATATAGAAAAAGCGATGGAAAATACGAGAGATGAGATTAGTAACATAGAGAACAGACTGGAGAAGAAGTATATCTGGCATTTGCCGGACCGGGTTGATTTGCTGGAAGGAACTCAACAGGAACATAATAAGCTGTTTGACAGACATGAAAACATTCTTTGCTCGGAATTCAAAGAAGTTCAGGAACTTCTTCAAATCCTGTCGGTAGAAATGAGTAACATGAAAGCAGAGTTTGCTAATGTACACAAAATGTCTGAGAAGAGTGTTTATGCAGGGAATGTGGAAGAGAATTCTTCTTTTGTTTCTGATGTCGCATCGAATGAATATCAATCGATTGATTATTTTGATTTTGAAAATCACTTCCGGGGAAGCAGAGAATATGTTAAAAATTCCCAGAGAATCTATGTGCCTTATTTTGCAAATCGGAAGCATGTAGTGGATCTGGGGTGCGGACGCGGTGAGTTTATAGAACTTTTGATGGAGCATGAAATCGGTGTAAGAGGTGTGGATCTGTATGCACCGTATGCAGAGTATTGTAAGATGCTTCATCTTCCGGTGGAGCATGGAGATGCTCTTTGCTTTTTGGAACAACAGGATTATGTGGATGGCATTTTTGTCGGCCAGGTGGTTGAACATATCAGTACGGAGGAAGTCGTAAAGCTTTGCAAAACGGCTTTTGAAAAGCTGGAAGACGGTTGTTACTTGATCATGGAAACGCCAAATCCCACCTCGCTGGCGATCTATACTCAATCCTTTTATATGGATCCGTCACATAAGCGGCCGGTCCATCCAAGAACCCTGCAGTATATCGCTCAAAAGCAAGGCTTTTCAGATGTACAGATATTATATACAGAAAACAGTCGTATGCCCTATGAGATTCCCAGGCTTTCCGATAAGGAAGAAGGCAGGGAACATGAATTTGATATTGCGATGCAACACGTTTCTGATCTGTTATATGGCAGCCAGGATTATGCAGTAATCGCTAGAAAGTAGAGAGGGAAGAGGATCATGGACACAGCAGAGAGATGGAGGAATAAACGGCCAGATGAAAGGATGTTAAAAGAACTGGTCGAAAACCGGATAATCAACCTTCTTGTTGGGGGAAGGATACAGACGGAACGAGACAGTCATTTTTTGGTGGATATTGTGAAAATTTTCCGGCTGAATTATAAAGATAAGATTAAGTTAAGGATTATTACGGATCTGACAGAAGGGTTGGCAGCGTATGAGAGTTCATTGAAACAAAGGATAAGTGCATTCCATTTGAGTGACTGTATTGAATTTATTGATAAACTTCCCGATGCTCTTCTCATGTCCTATTATTTGGGAAGCGACATAATGTTATATGCGGGCGGAGCCAGGGAAATGAGACATCTCGTCAGAGAAGCGCAGTTTTTCAGCCTACCGGTTCTGGAATGGGAGGAAGAGGGAAGCAGGGACAGAACAGGACAAGATCATCTGGTATTGGAGAAGAGACCAGAATTATTTGCAGCTGCCATCCATGTGTTAATGGAGAACCGTAAATACGCAGAATATTTATCGGATCGGGGAAAAAGAACTGTTAATAATAGTAAAATGGTATATATGAAGGAGGAGTAATGGAATGAAAATTGCGATTGCGACGGTACAGGTTCCATTTGTCACAGGGGGGGCGGAAATACTTACCGGGATGCTGAAAGAGGAACTGTTGAAAAGAGGGCATCAGGCAGATGTTGTCACAATTCCGTTTAAATGGTATCCTAATGAATCTCTGCTAAATTCCATGATGATGGGGCGGATGATCGATTTATCCGAGGTGGGAGGTGAAAAAATCGACCGGGTGATCGCCATGAAATTTCCTGCTATATATGTAAAGCATGATCATAAGGTATTATGGCTGATGCACCAGCACCGTCAGGCATATGATCTCTGGGGGACAGAATACGGGGATCTGCATATAACACCGGATGGAAAAAGGGTCAGAGATTTTGTATGCGAATGTGATAAGAAATATATTTCGGAGGCAGAGAATGTTTTTACGATAGCGGAAAATACATCAAAGCGATTGAAAATGTATTGTGATATCGATTCAGAGACATTATATCATCCTCCGCTTAGTTATGAAAAGCTACATTGTGAGGATTATAAGGATTTTATTTTCTATCCGAGCAGGATTAATCCGATTAAAAGACAGCGGCTTTTGGTGGAAGCTGCAAAGTATGTCAGGACAGATGTGAAGATCGTGCTGGCAGGCTCTGGCAGTAAGACAGAAATGGATCATCTGGAGAATATGATAAAGAAGAATCATTTGCAGGAACGGGTTAAGCTGGCAGGATTCATTTCGGAAGAGGAAAAGTTGGAGTACTATGCTAACTGCCTGGGGGTTTATTTCGGTGCATATGATGAAGATTATGGTTATATTACTCTGGAGGCATTTTTTGCAGAGAAACCGGTAATTGTGCATCCGGATGCGGGGGGGCCGCTTGAGTTTGTAGAGGATGGGGTGAGTGGTTTTGTCGTGGAGGCAGAAGCAAAAAAGATTGCACAAAAGTTGGACTATCTGTATGAAAACAGGGATAAAGCGGCGGATATGGGAAAATTGGGAAGGAAATCCCTGTATGACAAACATATGGATTGGGATTATGTAATTGATAAATTATTACAGTAAGGAGACCAAACATGAAGAAGCCATCGTTATTGTATGCAAGTCCGTTTGCGCCCATGAAAAGTGGAATTTCCGATTATTCTGAGATTTTAATTTATGCGTTGAAAAATGAATTTGAGATAACACTGTTAATCGATGATTATCAATTAGATAATAAAAATTTATATAACGATTTTGGTGTAGTTGTATATGGCAAAGATATCGTTTCTTTTGAAGAATATGATTATATTATTTATAACATTGGAAACAATCAGGATTTTCACTGTTATATATACGAGCTGTGTCTTGAACATCCAGGCCTGGTAATACTGCATGATCTTGTAATATACTGTCTGGTGTATGGGTATTATAATAAAATGGGCAAGGTATATTCTAAAATTTATGAGATCGGTGGAAGTGAGGCTCTATTAAAAGTGAAATATGCAGTAAAAGAAGCAGGGAGAGATCTTTTAAAATATTGGGAAATCGTCTCCGAAACGCCCCTTAATAAAGAACTGGCGGAGTCTGGAAATAAGATCATGGTACATTCTCAATATGCTCTTGATCTGCTGAGCCAATACCATGTTTGTGCGCGGCAAATCAATATGATTCAGCAGGTGTCGGAAGAGTTCAGAGAAGTGGAAAAGTGTGAATTATTTGAGAAATATTCTATCCCGGAGGATGCTTTTTTAATTTCCTCATTCGGAGGGATTGGACAGACGAAACTCAATCATATCGTGTGTGAAGTAGTTTCTGAAATCAAGGAAAATTTGGATAAGCCGATATGTTATGTGATGGTTGGTGATGGGGATTACGTGGATGATTATATCGATCATCGATATATCTTTAAGACTGGATATGTGGATATGGATGAGTTTGATAGCTTTATCCTACATTCTGATCTGATTCTCAATCTGAGATATCCGTCGATGGGAGAAACTTCAGCAGCCCTTTTGAAAATATTGCAGATGGGGAAGGCATGCATTATCAACGAGGGGGGATGGTTTTCTGAGATTCCGGATGAATGTGTGATTAAGGTATCCGGAGAGGATATGAGAGGTGATTTAAAGGATGCCATCCTATATTATCTGCGGGAACAGGAGGAAAGGGAGAGTGTGGGACATTCTGCAAAAAGCTATATTGAAGAAGAGTATAATACAGCTGTGATCGTACATAAAATTACACAGTTTTTGAGAGAGTGAAAGACCTGGTAAGTGAGTGAGGCTAGGAAAGAGAGGTAATTAGTTCATGCTAAAGTTTGATAAAGAAAAAATAAAAAGATGGGGATTTCTTATATTTATCATTATTCCAGTACTGATATATATTCCATATTATTTGAAAGGTGAGATACCTGGAAATACAGATCTAGTCCAGTTTTTTTCCTCTAAAATACAATTTGTACAGTGCCTGTTAAAAGGAGAATTTACGGAATGGAACCGTTATCTGGCGGGAGGGATGCCGCAGTCAGCGAATGGATATCTTCCGAATATACTGCTTTCGTTCCTTCCTATAAAACAATATATCTATTTGTTTTTCATTTTTCACCTGTTTATTGGCAGTTTTTTCTTTTATTTATACATGAGAGAAAATGGTTGCTCTTATAGGGTGGCTATGGTGATGGGAGTGATCTATGAGTGTTCGATACAGATTAATGGCTTGAGGAAAACGCATGCCAATGTTATTGTGTCGATATGTCTTTTTCCGGTTATTATGTTTCTTGTCAAACGCTTTTTTAATACAAGGAAGTCATGGTGGTTATATCTGTCTGCTGTGATAGCAGCTTTGCAGGCTATGAATATGCAGCAATACAGTGTTTATGCCGATCTTATCCTGCTGATCTATATTGTAATTTATGGGGTTCACGAGAAATTTAGATTGTGGGATCTTATTAAAAAAGGAGTTGCCTGGCTTGCTGTTTATGTGGGGATATTTGCGTGTGTATTAATTCCCTCTCTTAGTATAATGAACGGGTATGCTCAGTATGGTGCTGCTGGAATCTCATATGAGACGTTTGCTAGTTGGTCCGTCCACCCTGTCAAGCTGATCCAAATGATCATTCCTAAATTTTTCGGGGAGATTTATATGCCCTTGGGAAATTTCTACTCATCTGAGTTGGATATTGAATTGTATCTGGGAATTTTTGTTCTTCTGCTCGCTGTATCAATTATTATAAAATCCCGTAATAAGATGGAGATACGGGTGGATTTTTTGTGTGCCCTATTTGCGTTCCTATATGCGGCCATTGCCCATATTCCGATTCTGAATCATATCGTCTATCGCCTGCCGGTGCTGGGAGGTTTTCGATGTGCTGGAAGGATGTTGTATATTTTCTATTTCTTTATGTTCTCCCTTGCAGGAAGAGGGTTAGAGAATTTGATTGAGGGGGAGATTTGTGGGAGACAGCGAAAACTAATACAAAAGATGGCAAAAACATTGTTTGTAGGTATTATATGTCTTTCTATAGTAGGAATTTTCGTTATCTGCCTCTTGAATTCAGAAGGGAGAATTCAATATTGCTACCAGTTAAAGGATGCTTTGTCTGCCCCGTTGGTCTGGTCTGGGAGTATTGTTCTGGTTTTGTGGGCCATTCAACAGGAAAAGCTTTACAAATGGGAATTCACACTTAAGTGGAAAAGCTGCTTTGTATGTGCTGCAGTACTGGTCATAACATTAGCTGAGGTAATGCCGTATAGCCTGATAACACAGCCGCTCAGTCTGGCACATCTAAACAATGAAGATCAGACAGTGCTAAAATTAAAAAAAAGCATAGGAAATTATAAAATATGGGATGCATTGGACAGGGTAGATGTGTCTCACGAGAGCATAATATCATGGAATAAGAGCC
>CAMTDY010000015.1 GCA_947070915.1 uncultured Roseburia sp. | reverse complement strand
TGACGAAGATGTACAAAATATGATTCCAGTTGTGTCGAAGAATAATCTGCTATGCTATGTAATAGATACAAGTAAGTTTGAGCATTTAAGCAAGATGAAACAGATTCTTGTTGGATTTGCAAAGAAAATTGACATTATTAATATGAACAATATACCTATGCAGCACACGATTGAACTTATGAAAAATAAAAATCAGTCGCAGGATAAAGTTGTAGAGTTTATTAAAAATGCAGATTTGTATATGGATAATTTTGAGTTTGTCGATATGGACAAAATTGGGCTAGAGGCTACTGAGGACGATGAAAAACCGGAAGAGAAAGTTCTTGATATTCCAGAGAATATTATGGATCAGATTAGACTGGTTTCCACATATAGAGGAGTCCATGTACCAAGTATGTTATTTGATTCTACAGGGACAAAGAAGATTGCTGCCATCGCCAGTTATGTTATAGAGGCACTTGAACAAGGTAGGATTCTTATTGTGGATGAGTTGGATAGCAGTATTCATTTTAAGCTAACCAGAGCTATTGTAGCTATGTTTAATAATGAATTGAATACAAATGCACAAATGATATTTACCGTACATGACATTAATCTTATGGACTGTAAGAGAATATTCAGGAAGGAGCAGATTTGGTTTGTCCATAAGGATGAAGAAGGAGTATATGTTTATTCACTGGCAGATTTTACCGCAAAACAGGGCGTGAGAGATACTACAGATGTTATGGAGAAGTATAGAAAAGGTGCTCTTGGAGCGTTACCAGATCCAGAATTAATGAACTCTTTGCTTAGTATTAAGGGGAATGCAAAGGGGGATGATGCTGATGATAAATAAACTCCCTAGGTTTTCTGATAAGCATAAAATCTGCATTATCTGCGAAGGAAATGAGGAATATGAGTACCTTAGCCGTCTGAAAGATTTGAAAGTATGGAACGAGCAATACGACTTCTCGTTGGTCAATGCAGGTGGTAATGGTAATATTCCAGCAAGATATCAGGATCGCTACCAGAATGGTTCATATGAAGTCATACTTGTTTTCTGCGATACAGAAAAGAAACCTTATGAGCAGTACGAAGATATTAAGCGAAAAATCAATGATTTTCATGGTGTTCCCAATGCTGCAGATGAGGTGGTTATGTTTGGTAATCCGTGTACAATGCAGATTATAGCGAAGCATTGGACTGATGAGAATTTAAGATCACCAGCAAAGCCTGTAAATGCCCCATTGGTAAAAAAATATACTGGGGTAGCAAATTATAAGGGGAGAGCAGACCAGATAAAAGAGGTTATGGAATATGTTACTGAGGAAAATTATGTGTATATGCGCCAGCGGGTGAGTAGATTAGAGAGAATTGATAATGTGACTGGAAGTAGTAATTTTGGCAAGTTTATAAAGTTATTTGAAAGTGAAAATAGTGGGTGGATTGATGGTGTCAATGAAAAACTCGAAGAATAGCTATTTGAAACGAGGTATCTATGAAAAAACGAAATAAAAATTGGATAGGGGCATTTTTGATCGTATTGGTATTGGCATTTGTTCCGCTGATCGTATCTGCAAAAAAATACAGCGTCGGTCTGAGTGACCAGTTATGGTTTTCCAGTGCGGATACGTCCTATGATTTTTTCCTCTACTGGAAAAGTCAGGCGCTGTTGCTTTTGTGCGGCGTCCTGTCGCTCTATGCAGCGGTAAAGATGACGGTCAGCAAAAAGGACATGATGGCATCTGTGGACAACCGGTATTTGATACCGCTGGGTGTCTATTTTCTTATGAGCCTTTTGTCGACCGTTTTATCCCAGCACAGAAGGATGGCGGTCTGGGGCGGTTATGAACAATGGGAGGGAATGCTGACGTTGGGGGCCTATGTAGTGATCCTGTTCTTTTCCTGCTGCCTGGTCCTGGGACAGACGGAGATCCGCATCCTTATGTATGGTCTGCTGGCAGGGGTATTTATTCTGTCCCTGCTGGGTGCCAGACAGTTTCTCGGCTGTGATTTTTTCCGTACAGCGGCGGGAAAGGCAGCGATGAATTTTATGAGCGATGAGAAGCTGAATTTTACTTTTAATTTTGCCCCCGGACGGGTATATGCCACACTGTACAATCCCAATTATGTGGGATCCTATGTGGCTCTAATGCTTCCGGTGATCCTGTCCATGATCTCTTTTCGTAAAAGGATCGATGCAGTCCTTAGAAGCCTTTTAGCAGCTGCCACGGCAGTATTTCTCGTGATGATGCTTTTCGGCTCTGAATCTGTCACAGGATTTATCGGTCTTGGGGCTGTGCTTGCACTCTTTACCATACTGATGATCACCAATATAAAAAAGCATCCTAAGATTTTTGTTTCCGTGGCGGCTGTGTGTATACTGGCTGTGACAGGGGCTGTGTTTTATAACAGATCCATATTTGAGTATGGCTGGAATAAGATCATGCACCCCACGCCGAATCATTTTGTGGTAAAAAGCATGGTTTCCCGCGGGGGAGCGCTGGAGATCTGTACAACAGAAGACGATCTGCTCCGTCTGGCAGTGGAAGTAAAAGATGGCGTCTATACATATAAAGCGGAGGATGAGAAGGGTATCCCTGTGGAGGCAGTGAAAGATGGGGAAGGTAAATCAGTGAAGTTTCTGGATCAGAGATTTGAAAAGATACAGATCCAGGAGACAAGTGTAGAAGCAGAGGGGGAGGAACAGGATGCTTTTGTAGTCAACACTCCTTCTGTGGGAAAATCCTACACTGTGGCAGTGGGGACATCCAGTTATCAAAACGGACTGAGCCAGAAGATTTACCGGATCTATAACCCCTTCAAAAAACTTGACAGGCTGAGGGAGATACCGGCAGCAGGCTTTGAGGACAAAATGCATTTTGCCAGCCGCCGCGGTTATATCTGGTCCCGGACTTTTCCGCTTTTATCAAAGCATTTGCTCCTTGGTTCCGGGCCGAATACCTTTGTGTATGAGTTCCCCAACGACGATTATGTGGGGATGAAAAATGTAGGTTATGACGGGGCCACTGTGACCAAGCCCCACAATATGTTTATGCAGATATTTGTACAGACAGGGCTCCTTTCCCTGCTGGCATTTTTAGCCTTATACGGGTTTTATTTTACAGAGTGTATGAGATTATACTGGAAAAGAACAGAATATGGCTGGATGGAACGGTTTGGAGCAGGGCTCTGCCTGGGAACTTTTGGGTATCTGGTGACAGGGCTTGCCAACGATTCCACGGTGGCGGTGGCGCCCCTGTACTGGTGCCTTCTGGGAGTGGGGATCGCGGTGAACCGCCGGGTGGCAAAGGAGGAAGATCATTTTGAATAAGAAGAAAATACTTTTGACAGCCATCAATGCAAAATATATCCATTCTAATCTGGCAGTGTATTCCCTGCGGGCAAATGCGGGAAAATATACAGCACAGGTGGAGCTGGCGGAGTTTACCATTAATCATAGAAGAGAAGAGATCCTGCAGGGGATCTTTCGTGAGAAACCGGACATGGTGGGATTTTCCTGTTATATCTGGAATATAGAGTATGTGTTGGATGTGGCGGAAAATTTGAAAAAGATTCTTCCAGGGGTCAGGATTCTGCTGGGAGGCCCGGAGGTATCCTATGATGCTGTACAAAGGCTGGAAGGGCATGAGTATGTGGATATGATCATCGCCGGAGAGGGAGAGAACACCTTCCGGGAGCTTCTGGAATGGTATTGTGAGGGGAAGCCTTACAAGGAACTGGAGAATATTTGCGGACTCTGTTACCGGGATAAAGCGGGAGAGATTCATATGACACCGGCGAGGGAGCCTGCCAGGATGGACGAGCTTTGTTTTCCCTACCGGGATCTGGAGGATATGGAAAACCGTATCATATATTATGAGACGATCCGGGGCTGTCCATTTTCCTGCAGTTACTGTCTTTCGTCTGTGGAAAAAAGCGTGCGGATGCGCAGCCTGCCGCTGGTATTTGAAGAGCTGGATTTTTTCCTGGAGCATCACGTAAAACAGGTGAAGTTTGTGGACCGCACCTTTAACTGTAATCATGAACATGCCTATGGGATCTGGAAATATATCCATGAACATGACAATGGGATTACGAATTTTCATTTTGAGATAGGCGGGGATCTTCTGCGGGAGGAAGATTTTGAACTGTTCCAGAGCTTCCGGCCGGGACTGGTTCAGTTTGAGATCGGCGTCCAGTCCACGAACCCGGAGACAATGCAGGCCATTCGCCGCAGGGCAGATCTGGGGCGGATCCGGGAAAATGTGCGGAAGGTTAAAGAAACGGGCAATATCCACCAGCATCTGGATCTCATCGCAGGGCTTCCCTATGAGGACTATGATTCCTTTCACCGATCCTTTCTCGATGTGTATGCCATGAAGCCGGATCAGTTTCAGCTTGGTTTTCTTAAAGTCCTAAAAGGATCTTATATGGATGAGGCCAGGGAAGAGTATGAGGTGGTTTATGGGAACCGTCCTCCCTATGAGGTTCTGTCGACGCGGTGGCTGCCTTATGAGGATGTAATGCGTCTCAAAGGGGTGGAAGAGATGGTGGAAGTATATTACAATAGTTTTCAGTTTCCCGCAGCGATGGCGCTGCTGGAGTGCTGTACCGGGGATGCCTTCCGGATGTATGAGGGACTGGCAGAATATTACGATGAAAAAAGATACTTTGGGAGGAAGCACAGCCGGGTTTCCCGCTATGAGATCTTTTGGGAATATGCCAGCAGCCAGTTTGAAGATCTGGCAGAGGAGTTCCGGCAGGCGCTGACCTATGATCTTTATCTCCGGGATTACATTAAAAATCCCCCTTCCTTTGTGAGGCCGAGGGACCGTGAATATCTTGCCTGGGTGAGAAGATTTCTGGATGAGGAAGCAGAAAATCCCAGGATTCTTTCCAGCTATGGCGGGTTTGTGACAAAACAATTGTTTAACATGGTATATATTGGTCGGTTTACCCTGGATATTCAAGTATTGCTGGCGGAACAGAGGATTGAGAAAAATGCCCCCTATTCCCTTGTTTTTGACTACCGTCAGAGGAATCCGCTGAATCACAGTGCCGGAGTGACGCGGATCGGGCAGGCGGGGGGCTGAAAACTCATTCCTACGTTCTGCACGCCCTGGCGTGGATAAACTTAATTTTTATTACACCAGTTTCCGGAATTCCTGACTGAGTATCTCCCGGCGGGGAAGTTCCGAGCGCAAAACCTCTTCTGCAAGGGAAGATAATTCCCTTTTTGCGCCCATAGCGGCATAAATCTCCGCAAGAGCCCGGTAATCCGTGGATTTATCGGAACCAGAGTTCAGGCAGAAGCGGTAAACAGTGGAAGCTTCTTCCAATAGTCCCTCTTTATGGTAAGCTTTTCCAAGATTTGACATATTCATTAAAAAATCATTAAAATTTTCGTCATATTGGGATAAAGTCTTGAAATTTCCAACGCCATATGCTAACTTTAAATCTGTGTTGGAATATTCCGACAGATCCATCATCGGGAGTCTGCTCTGTTCTAAAACCCGGTTCTGATAATAACAGATATTTTCATCGCCGCTTTCTGGCATGGGGACCTGTTTCATATCAGGCTCAAACACAGGCAGTTTGGATATATCTTTGTTTCTGGCACAGTTAGCGGCCTCTTCCCGCTGCCAGAACTCGTCGGATAACTTCTTTTCTTCCCGGCTGCTCTTTCGCTTTTCATAGTGGAGCCAGAGGATAAAGATCAGAAAACATACAAAGAGTGAAGGAAATGGCAAATTATCAAACATTTTATTCATCCTTTCAGTATAAAATAATATCGACAAGGAGGTTAACATATCATGATGAACCGTAAAAAACAGCGTATGATCGCTGCGATCATATGTCTGGTACTGATTATTGCAATGCTGGCTGGGATCGTACTGCCCTACGTACTGCCAGGAGTTGAATAAATCCTGTATATATTTTAATACAGCTTAGGTAAATGTGCAAGGGAGGACTTTTATTGAGACGAAGAGGGATTATGGCAGCGTTTGCTGTTATTATTGTTATGTTTGCGATCATCGGAGTTTATGTGTATGCCAGTTACAGCCGGATCAAGCCGGATAAGGATAAAATGTGTAACGGGATAAAAGTAGATTCCATTGATATCAGCGGTATGACAGAAGAGGAAGCATCTGTGGCGGTGAATTCTTATATTACCCAGCTGGGGAGCCGCAATCTCGTACTGAACATAAATGGAGAGACGGTTACCAGCCGTCTGGACGAGACGGGTTACTCCTTCTCGGCCGGGGATTTTCTCGATGAGGCGATGAAGATCGGAAAAAGCGGAAATATGATAGAAAATTACCGCCAGATCAAAGCGGCGGCCCAGGGAAAATACACATACAAGGTCACGATGGCGCTGGACGAGGAAGTCTTAAAAAAATATATTAAGAAAAACAGCAAAAAGATGTGTGTTGGAGCGAAAAATGCCGAGATCAAGATGGAAGATGGCAAACTTGTATACACAAAAGCCAAGGATGGGATCAGCATCGACACAGAGCGCACGATGCAGCTGGTAAAAGAAGCTGTGGAGGCCTCCGGTGGTACCGAGGTGCAGATTCCTGTGACTGCTGAGATCAAGGTACAGCAGCCAGAGATCACAGAGGAGACAGCGGCTAGATGCAAGGACAAGATTGGTACATTCACTACCACCTTTAACGCCGGTAATGTCAACCGGACAAAAAACCTTGCCAATGCGGCACGTCTCATAAGCGGGACGGTGCTATATCCGGGGGATACTTTCTCAGTTCACGATACAATTTCGCCTCTTACAGAAGAAAATGGCTATTATGAGGCAGCATCTTATAATAATGGCAAGGTAGAGGATAGTCTGGGAGGCGGGGTCTGCCAGGTCTCTACTACCCTATATAATGCTGTACTTAAGGCTGAACTGGAGATTGTGGAAAGAAGCCCCCACTCTATGGTGGTAAGCTATGTGAAACCCTCTATGGATGCCGCTATTGCCGGAGATTACAAGGACTTTAAATTTAAGAATAATACCTCCGTTCCTATATACATTCAGGGGGGAACCTATGGAAGCAGTATTTATTTCACCCTGTATGGAGAAGAGACCAGGAGTCCGGACCGGACGATCCGGTTTGAGTCCGAGGTGACAGATACGATACAGCCGGGGGCTGACAAAATTACTTTTGATAAGACGAAACCCGAATCCTATATGACGGTAACCCAGGAGGCGCATACCGGATACAAAGCGAAACTCTGGAAGATCGTGAAAGAAAATGGAAAAGAAACGAAAACGCAGATAAACAGCAGTACCTATTCGGCGTCTCCCCGCTATGTGACCAGGGGGGCGATGAAAGTGCCAAAGCCGACACCGAAGCCGAAGCCGACGAAGAAGCCGACGAATTCGGACCGGGAAGATAACTCCAGAGAGGGAAGAAGTGCCGGGCGTTCTGCGGGAAGTACTAAAGGTGGCAGCACAGGAGGAAATACGGGTGGCAATGCAGAAGGAAACAGCGCTGGAAATTCAACCGGTGGAGCAGTGCCCGACCAGCAGCCAGCCGATCCGGCCCAGGATGCAGCGGCGGGAACCCCATCCCAGATGGATCCGCAGCAGGGGACTCAGTGACCCTGGGACAAAATATCAGTTCTACGGCGCCGGGCTGGGAAGAATCAGGAGAGACAGGTGTATTTATGCATTCAGGAAAGATACCGGAAAGGATATTAAAGCGGGCTGTACGAAAAAAGATTACATACAGAAGCGGGTTCCTTGCCGGACCTCCGGGACCGGGAAGGGATAGCAGCGTATACTGTCCGGCGGGCGGAGTGCCCATGGCATTCTGCACCAATCCGGTTACTGGCGCTGCGGATACCTTAGGATACCGGGCATTTTTCCGCATGGTAAATGATATCTGCTGTGCCGGGGCAGAGCCGTCGGGAATGATGCTGGACATACTTCTTCCGGAAGGAAGCGAGGAACAGCAGCTCCGGCAGATCATGGATCAGATCGGCAGTCTGGCGGAGGAGTACCAGGTGGATATTCTTGGCGGGCATACAGAAGTTATGCCGGCGGTGACAGAACCTGTGATCACCGTGACGGGAGTTGGCCTGTGCAGGGAAAATGTGAAAGCCACAAAAACAAAGCCCAGGCCGGGGATGGATCTGGTGATGACAAAATGGGCGGGAGCTTCCGGGATGACAGATTTAATAATGAAAGGGAAAAAGGAACTGCAGAAGCGGTTTGGAAAAGATTTCCTGGAGTGCGCCGAGAGCTATGGCAGGGACATAAACTGTCTGCCTGAGGCAGCCATCGCCTGGGAGAGCGGTGCGGCAGCGCTCCACAATGCCTCAGCCGGAGGAATCTTTGGCGCCCTCTGGGAGCTGGGAGAGCAGTGTGGAGCCGGTCTGGAAGTGGATCTGAAAAAAATACCGATTCGTCAGGAGACGGTGGAGATCTGCGAATATTTTGATGAGAATCCTTATACGACAGCGTCAGAGGGAGTGCTTCTGATCGTTACATCCGGCGGTTCCCGTCTGCTCTGGCAGTTTGAAGAGGCAGGGATCGTGGCCGCGGTGATCGGACGGATCCGGGAGGACCAGGACAGGATCGTAACAAATGGGGAGGAAAAACGTTTTCTGGTTCCTCCGGGAAATGGATAAGCAGTATAGGAGGGAAAATAAATGCTTCAGGAAGAGATACTTAATATAATATCAAAGAATGCAAAAGTGACGACAGAAGACCTGGCGGCGATGCTGGCAGCCACGCCGGAGCAGGTGGAGAAGTGCTTGAAAGAGATGGAAGAGAGCGGCATCATCTGCGGCTATCCGGCATTGATCAACTGGGATAAGACGGACAATGAGATCGTGACAGCGCTGATCGAGGTCAAGGTGGCACCCCAGAGAGGGCGCGGGTTTGACAAGGTGGCAGAGAGGATTTACCAGTTTGATGAGGTGGAGAGTGTATACCTGATGAGCGGAGGATTTGACCTCACGGTTATCATTGAGGGAAAGAGCATGAAAGAGGTGTCACGTTTTGTTTCAACAAAGCTGTCGCCGATGGATTCCATCATCAGCACGGCGACTTACTTTGTCTTGAAAAAATATAAGGAGCATGGTCTTCCCCTTACAAAAAACACGAAAGAAGATGAGAGGATGTTGATCACACCATGAGAAACCCATTGTCAAAAACTGTTATGGAACTTCAGCCTTCCGGGATCCGGCGCTTTTTTGATATGGCCAGCACCATGGAAAATGTCATATCCCTGGGCGTGGGAGAACCGGATTTTGATACACCCTGGCACATCCGGGAAGAAGGGATATATTCTCTTGAACAGGGGAGGACTTATTACACTTCCAATGCGGGACTGCTTCCGTTGAGGCAGGAGATCAGCCGATATCTCGGAGAGCGTTTTGATCTGCCTTATACGCCGGAAGAGATCCTGGTCACTGTGGGGGGGAGCGAAGCCATCGACGTGGCATTCCGTGCCATGCTGGATCCGGGAGATGAGGTGATCATTCCGGAGCCCTGTTTTGTCTCCTACCTTCCCTGCGTAAAGATGGCAGGCGGTGTTCCTGTGGAGATCGCGCTGGAAGAAAAGGATCAATTCAAGCTTACTCCCCCAAAATTAAGGCAGGCAGTCACCGACAGGACGAAAATGGTGGTGCTTCCATTTCCCAACAACCCTACGGGAGCTGTCATGACAGCCCAGGAGCTACAGGCTGTGGCAGATATCATCAAGGAAAAGGATCTGTTCGTTCTGTCGGATGAGATCTATTCAGAACTTAGTTATCACGGCCGCCATGTGTCCGTCGCCAGCCTGCCAGGAATGGCAGAGCGCACGGTGGTGGTCAATGGCTTTTCCAAGTCCTTCGCCATGACGGGCTGGCGGCTGGGATACGCCGCGGCGCCCAGAGAGATCATCCGACAGATGGTAAAGATTCATCAGTACATCATCATGAGTTCTCCTACCACCAGCCAGTATGCGGCGATCGAGGCGCTGAAAAACGGCATGGAAGATGTGGGCCGGATGCGGGAAGCTTATAACCAGCGAAGAAGGTTTCTCGTAAAGGAACTGAATGAGATGGGACTCCCTTGTTTTGAGCCCTATGGAGCTTTTTACGTGTTTCCTAATATCAGCCGGTTCGGGATGAGCAGTGAAGAATTTGCCGGAAGGCTTTTGCAGGAACAGAGGGTAGCTGTTGTTCCGGGAGATGCCTTTGGCAAATGCGGGGAAGGGTTCCTGCGGATCTCCTACGCCTATTCTATTGAAAACCTAAAAGTGGCATTGGAAAAGATACAGAAATTTATAGACACCCTGCCGTAATTATGATATACTAAAAAGTAGCCAAAAGGTTAAGCGAGTGGTGTCAATCAGAGCCATAGACCTGATGGGGGAGAGTTAGACAGACGGAAGTATTTTGTCTGGAAAGGAGAAAGGAAATATGGCTACACTGAATGCAGAACATATCAATCCTTTTTTGATAGCAGCCAAAAAAGTGATACAGGACATGTGTTTCGTCGATGTATCTATACAGAAACCAGGTTTAAAAGAAGCTGATTTCGGACCGGATACATGGGTTATTATCATTGGTGTCACCGGTGAGATGAGGGGTCAGGTTCTTCTTGCCATGGTAGAAAAAGATGCCTGTAATATTGCCTCGAAGATGTGTATGACAGAGGTAAAGAGTATCGATGATTTTTCGGCAAGTGCACTCAGTGAGCTTGGCAATATGATCATGGGAAATGCAGCCACCGTGTTTTCTTCCAGCGGAGTGGGGATTGACATTACGCCTCCGGCGCTGTCCCATGGCAAAGTGAGTTTTACCAGCACATATGCGAAAAGTCTTTGTGTTCCATTGACTTTTGAAGGATCAATAGTGGAATTGTATTTAGCACTGAGACAGGAATAACATAAGATCTGTGGCAAAAATGTTATGTGTTACATAGCATTTTTTCATCTTTTTGGGAGTAAAAAGAAAATTTTGGCAGACTAGGAAGGGGTTTCAAATGCTTAATATCGTTCTATTGGAACCTGAAATACCAGCGAATACCGGAAATATTGGGCGAACCTGTGTGGCAGCCGGAGCAAGGCTGCATCTGATCGAACCAATGGGGTTTCAGATATCGGAGAAGCAGGTGAAGCGGGCAGGACTTGATTACTGGGATAAACTGGACGTAACAATTTATGACTGTTATCAGGATTTTTTGGAGAAGAATCCAGCGGCAAAAATTTATATGGCGACGACTAAGGCGAGAAAGATCTATACAGAAGCAGCCTTTGAGGAGGACTGCTATATAATGTTTGGAAAGGAGAGCAGAGGGATTCCGGAGGAAATACTTGTGGAAAATGAAGAGAATACGATCCGGATACCGATGTTCGAGGATATTCGTTCGCTGAATCTTGGAAATTCTGTGGCGATTGTTTTGTATGAGGCATTGAGACAGCAGGGGTTTGCACATTTAAATACAAAAGGAGAACTGCACAGGCTCTCATGGGCGGCAGATAATTGAAGGAGGTATTTTTAATATGACAGATAAGCGGGGTTTAGACAGGAGTAGAGACAAAAAGGTATCTTTGCCTTTGAAGATCAAAGGATTGATTTTTGTGGCGATCATGATCACACTGGTGATCTTTATTACCATTGTTGTTGCCATGCCGCAGGTGCGTAAGACAATGAGTGGCATGGTGCAGGGATACATCCATGATGTAGTGGTCTCCAATGGAGAGATCCTGGGAACAGAAGTATCGGCCCGCGGCAGGACTGCACTATCGAAGGAGAAACTGGAAACACTTTTCAAGGATCTGAAGATTCAGAATGTGGAGTCCAGTTATGCTTATGTTGTAGACGCAGATGGAACCATGTTGTATCATCCCACAGCGGAGAAGATCGGCCAGCCGGTGGAGAATGAAGTGATCACCAAAGTTGTGAAAGAGATCGGTTCCGGGAAAGTTCCGGAAGCGGATATTGTCACCTATAATTTTAAGGGTGAGGTAAAGTATGCAGGATATTATGTAAATCCGGAGGCAGACTTTATTCTTGTTATCAGTGCGGATGAATCCGATGTTTTTTCCTCAGTGAGCCATGTTGAGACAGTGATGGCGGTTTCTGGCGGAATCGCAGAAATCATCTGCCTGATCATAGCGTTTATCGGTTTCCATATACTCATCGATCCGTTGAGAAAGATCGCGCAGATTGTTGCCAGGATGGGAGAGCTTAATTTTACAAAAGATCCAGAGCTGGATAAGCTCCTTAAGAGCAGGGATGAAACTGGACTGATGGCACGATCTGTTTGTGAAGTACAGGAGAAGCTGGGTGAAGTGGTGGCAGAACTGAAGGGACAGAGTGAGAAATTGTACACTTCTTCCGACAGCCTTAGCAAAAATGCTTCTTTGACAGCTGGCACGATTGGGCAGATCAACAGCGCAGTCCGGGATATGGCAGAGGGGGCGTCCTCTCAGGCACAGGATACCCAGACGGCTACGGAAAGCGTTATTGTTATTGGAAATATGGTGGAAGAGACAAATGAAGAGGTTTCTGGACTCCGCCGTAACGTTGAGCGGATGAAGGAATCCGGGGAAGCGGCAAACAATAACCTGAAAGAACTGGAGGAAATCAATTCCGAGGTAAAAGAGTCTATCGAGGAGATTTACCGTCAGACTAATACCACTAACGAGTCTGCCATGAAGATCAAAGATGCCATCGCACTGATCACATCCATCGCAGAGGAGACCAACCTGCTGTCACTGAATGCTTCCATCGAAGCTGCCAGGGCCGGGGAACAGGGAAAAGGATTTGCCGTGGTGGCAAACCAGATCCAGAAGCTTGCGGAGCAGTCCAATGATTCTGCCATGAAAGTTCAGGGGATCACTAACATGCTGATGGAAGATTCTGAAAAAGCAGTGGTGACTATGGATAAGGTAAAGAAGATCATGGATACCCAGATGCAGAAGGTAGACACCACAGGATCTATGTTTTCCGAAGTTCAGGAGGGAATCGAGCATTCCATGCGTGGAATTACCTCTATTTCTGAGAAGACACAGAATATGGATCAGGCGAGAGTGAATGTGGTAGACATCGTACAAAACCTTACAGCCATTGCAGAGCAGAATGCTGCGGGAACAGAAGAAGCATCCGCATCCGTTACCGAGGTAAGTACAGTAGTGGATGATATTTCTAAAAATGCAAAACAGCTTCTGGATGTGGCGGAGGTCATTGACCAGCACATGAAGAAGTTCAGTGTAGATTCTGTTGAATGATTTCAGCGTTAAAATCGTATAATATCGGCATTAATAAAGAGTGTATTCTTCTGGAGAACCGGAGGAGTACACTCTTTTATGACTTACGCGGAGCGTGAGGCTGGCAGTTTATTCCCTGCCCTTTTTTAAAGTAAAGATAAATTCTGTCCCGACGCCCTCTGTACTAACGACGTTGATGGTCTGGTTGTGGGAATTGATGATCTCCTTGGAGATCGACAGACCAAGTCCTGTTCCTTTTTTGTCTTTCCCACGGGAGAGGTCGGTTTTATAAAAGCGGTCAAATACTTTACCAATGCTGTTTTTGGGAATACCGATGCCAGAATCTTTCACGGAGACAAAGATCTTTTCTCCTTTTTTGCGGGCGCCGATCTTTACTTCAGAATTAGAGTGGCTGAATTTTACGGCGTTGTCAATAAGATTGTAGAGCACCTGATGGATCTTTCCCTCATCGGCATTGACCATCAGCTCTTTTTTTGCATTGAAATCCAGTGCGAAGGTAATCCCTTTTTTGGCTGCAGTGCCCTCCAGGGTATTGACCGTCTGGATGATCGTTTCATGGATATTGAAGTTGGTGAGATCCAGAAGAACACTTTCCCGGTTAAAAGAATTCAGTTCCAGCAGGTTCGAGGTGAGATTGGTCAGGCGGTCCGTTTCTGATAGAATGATGTTTAGGTATTTCTCCTGGGTCTCATAGGGGATCGTGCCATCTAACATTGCCTGGGCGTACCCCCGGATGGAGGTGAGGGGAGATCGGAAATCATGGGAAATATTTGAAATAAATGCCCTCTGGTATTCATCAAAGTTATTCAGATCCTTCCCTATGATATTTAGTGCATCTGCCAAGTCCTGGTACTCATCATGAGTATGGAATATGACAGGCGGATTGTATCGGCTGACAGAAAAAGATTTTGCTGCCTGACAGAGCCTGCGCAGAGGGACAATATTTATAACATAGATCAGTATAAAGGCAAGTCCCAGCACGACAGCCATAAGATAAAAGGTGGCATCCAGCAGATTAAAATAATAGCGGATGCGGCCAGGGACCACAGAGGCATCCAGATCCGGGTTGCTTAGGATCTCTGCCAGCACACGGTTTTTGATAACTGTGAAACCTAAGGTGTGAGTCATATAGTAGGAACCTGCAAAAATAAACAGGTATAATAGAGCCAGTTTTCTGCCAAAAGTAAATCGGAATCTTCTCATGTGCAGTATCACCCCTTTATTGTTTCAAACTTGTATCCAATCCCCCACACGGTGGCGATGCGCCATTCGCTGTGATCCTTGATCTTTTCCCGGAGGCGTTTGATATGGACATCCACAGTGCGGGTATCCACTACATATTCATAGCCCCAGATGCGGTCCAGAAGCTGTTCCCGTGTAAAAACCTGGTTGGGATGGGTGGTAAGAAAATATAAAAGCTCCAGTTCCTTTGGGGGCATCTCAATGGAGTTCCCCATATAGGTGACAGAATAATTGGAAAGACTTACTATAAGATCTTTATATTTTACCGATTCCACTCCGCCATCTTCCGGGTCATCGGATTCCACAATTTCCGCCGGTTCCGGTTTGTAACGTCTTAATACCGCTTTTACTCTCGCCACCAGTTCCTTGGAATCAAAGGGTTTGATGATATAGTCGTCTGCTCCCAGCTCCAGTCCCAGTACTTTATCAAAGACTTCCCCTTTCGCTGAGAGCATGATGATCGGGACAGAGGAGGTTTTTCGTATCTCCCGGCATACGTCGTAGCCATCGATCCCAGGGAGCATGATATCCAGGAGGATCAGATCCGGTCTGAAGGAAGCATGCTTTTTCAAGGCCTCTTCTCCATCATGTGCCTGCTGGCACTGGAAGCATTCTTTCGTCAGATAGAGCTCGATCAGTTCTGCGATATTGGTATCATCATCCACGATAAGAATTTTCTGTTTGTCCGCCATAATGTGTTCATCCTTTCTCAATCTTTGGGGTGACCTGGAGATACCTGTCGGGCTGGGGCAGGATCTATTTAAAGTCTACCACGGTTACACCATATCCGCCTTCTCCGTATTCACCCATACGATAGGATTGGATATAATTCGTCTTTTTACAGTGGGCCTGTACCGCATTTTTCAGGGCGCCTGTACCAACCCCGTGTATGATCGTTACCTGATGCAGTCTGGCGAGATAGGCATCATCCAGATATTTGTCCAATACTGCGATGGCTTCATCTACTGTTTTTCCGATCAGGTTTATGCTGGAAGAGATGTTCATGGATTTTGACATTTTGATCCTGCCGGCATTGGAGCGCTCCCGGATCTTTTCTTTCCGGATCTGTAAGGTCTCTTCCTCCAACAGCTCAAGATCTTTTATGTCTACCTCCGAACGCAGGATTCCCATCTGTACAAAAAGTTTTCCCTTATTGTTGGGCAGGGAGCTGACGGTTCCTTTGACGCCCATGGAATGAACCATGACCAGATCGCCGATGTTCAGCTTATCTGGTGCGTTGTCATTACGGCGCTTTTTCTTGCCGGAGTCCAGTTTTTCCCCTGTTCTTCGCAGTTCTTCCCGGATGGAGGAGCGCTGTTTTTCCATATCCTTAATGGCGCCGCCCTCCATCCATTTATTGTATTTACGGATGGATTCGTCAGCGATATCTTTCGCATTCTGAAGGATCTCATTTGCCTCTTCATTGGCACGGCGCAGGATCTTGTCTTTTGCCTTGTCAATGCGCTCATTTTTTTCCTCCAGTTTTCGTTTCTGGCGCTCAATCTCTTCCCGGTAGGATGCCGCTTTCTGCTGTTCTGCCTCCAGCTCTTTTCTCGTCTGCTCCAGACCTGTCACCACATCCTCAAAAGAGCGCGCATCCTCGTCCACCAGGGAATTGGCCTTGTCGATGATCTCCTTTGGCAGCCCCAGCTTGCTGGAGATGGCAAAGGCATTACTTTTTCCAGGAACACCGATCAGAAGACGGTAGGTGGGCTGCAGTGATTCTACATCAAACTCACAGGAGGCATTTTCCACCTGTTCTGTGGAAAGGGCATATACCTTGAGCTCGCTGTAATGGGTGGTAGCCATGGCTGTGACCTGCCGGTTCAGCAGATTGTCGAGAATCGAGATCGCCAGGGCGGCTCCCTCCACGGGATCGGTGCCCGCTCCCAGCTCATCAAAAAGTGCCAGTGTATTTTTGTTTGCTCTCTTTAAGATAGAGATGGTATTGGTCATGTGGGAAGAGAAGGTACTGAGGCTCTGCTCTATGCTCTGTTCATCGCCGATATCTGCATAGACTTCTTCAAAAACCCGAAGATGTGAGCCGTCAAAAGCTGGAATATGAAGGCCTGCCTGTCCCATCAGGGTGAAGAGTCCCACCGTTTTCAGGGAAACCGTTTTTCCTCCAGTGTTTGGACCGGTGATGATCAGCAGGCGGTAATCCTGTCCCAGTTTTACGTCAATTGGGACCACCCGGTCTCTTGGTATCAGAGGATGGCGCCCTTTTTTTATCTCTATATGATTTTCCGAAAAGTCCGGCTCGCTTCCCTGCATTTTTTTGGAAAGCTTTGCTTTGGCAAAAATAAAATCAAGTTCGGCGAGTAAAATAACATTTCGTTCCAGTCCCTCTGTTTCGGGAGCACACAGACTGCTTATGGCAGCAAGGATCTTCTCAATCTCCTCCTGCTCCTTCATGGCAAGTTCTGCTAGTTCATTATTTAGTTTTACGATAGCCATCGGTTCAATAAAAAAGGTGGAACCAGTGGCGCTCTGGTCATGGATCATTCCCTGAAAAGAAGATTTATACTCCTGCTTAACCGGAAGGCAGTAGCGCCCGTTCCGCATGGTGACCAGGTTGTCCCGGAGCATTTCCGAGGATGAATTTACGGTGGCATTCAGTTGTTCCCGCACTTTGTCATTGGTATTTTTGATGGTGCGGCGGATACGCCGCAGTTCACTGCTGGCGTCATCGCTGATCTCCTCTTCTGAGAGGATGCAGCGGCGGATTTCCTTGAGGATTTCCGGAAATGTCTGCAGACCGGAGAAACGGCCGGAAAGAAAATCCTTTTCTTCATCTTTTGCCTCATATTTTACGGCCCTTTCCGCTACATCCAGAAGGGCGCCGATCCGAAGCAGCTCTCCGGCTCCCAGCGTACCGCCTTTGGAAAGGGGTACCAGTCCCGGACGGATATCTGTCAGTCCGTGGAAGGACAGAGGGCCGTGGTGGAAGATCCGGGTCAGGGCGTGGGTGGTCTCTGCCTGCAGTGCGGTGATCTCCTCCCGGTCAGACAGCGGACGCAGGCGTCTTGCACTATCTTTTCCAAGGGCAGAATCGGCTTCATTTACCAGCATATCTATAATTTTATCAAATTCTAAAGTTTTGCATACTTTCTTATTCACATGATACCTCCAAAAAGCTAAAGATGAAATTATTTTACCACAGAAAAACAGGGCTTACAACGAAATTAACAAAAAAACTGACTGATTCCTGCCACAAAACGAATCTATACTTGATTTTATCCTGAAAACTCTGTAAAATGAGAAAGGATAAATGAAATTCCGGCAACGAAACCGGGGAGGAAAGGATGAATAAAATGAAAAAATGGATATGTTCTATTCTGTGTCTGTCAATGATTGCAGGGCTGGCGTCTATAGAGGCGAAAGCTTCCAAAGAGACTGGCACTGACGAAGATCAAATACAGATCATGACCGCGCAGGCGCCAGTGACGGAGACTGCGGCGGTAGAGACATCAAAAACAGAGGTACCCCTGCCCTCACTGCCTGTATTTATTGGGAATTATACAGTAAAGGATGAAAATGCTTTTCAGACAGCGTTAAATGTGGCGGACAAGACATGGACCATCACAGGTTATGTGGGAAATAGATCAGCTACAACAGTCTACATTCCTGGGAAGATCAATGGAATAAAAGTGACAGCTGTGGCGGACAAGGTGTTTGAAGGCTGTCCGTATCTGAAACATGTAGTGTTTATGACAGACGTGGAGATCCAGGGAAGCAGTTTGTTTTTCCAGGGGCATCAGGGAACAAATATTTCCTATGCGGCAGCCAGACCGGAGATCTGGGGAAAAGCAGATGGAAAGGTAGCTGCTTTTGCGGCGGGAGCTGGTCTGGTATTCCATCCATTGGATGGCTCTGCCCAGGTGTCTTCAAAGAAAGAAGCCGGACTCACCAAAGCAACGCTCACCTGGAGTGCTGTGAATGGAGCTGCCTCCTATCATGTATACCGTAAATCCGGTAAGGGCCAGTTTGCCCTGCGCGGCAGCATTTCAGCAGGTCTTTCTTTTACCGATACCGGCTTAAAAGCAGGAACCACTTACAAATATAAAGTAATTCCGGTATTTGCGACTTCGGATGGAGAGACCATCGAAGGATATGCTTCCAAAGAAGTTTCTGTGGCGATGGTGCCTGCGAAACTCAAAGGTGTTCGCGCCAAAGGAGTGAGGGGCGGCGTTCAGGTCAAATGGAAACGCAATAAAAATGTTTCCGGTTATCAGGTTTATATGAAAGTTCATGTAAAGGGCTTTAAGACGAAATTTAACCGCGTAAAGACCATTAAGAAAAATAAGATCACGGGTTATCGGTATAAAATGGCTGTCCGTGGCATGAAATACAGTTTTAAGGTCAGATCTTTTAAAAATATAAAAGGAAAGAAAATATTTGGTCCCTATGTGACGGTATCAGCGAAGGCAAAATAGAAAGGCGTAAAGGGAATAGATATGTATTATTTAAAAGATTATCGGGAAGGGCAGAAACTGACAGGGACCTACCTGTGTAAATCAAAGCAGATCCTGAAGACCAAGGCGGGAAAGACATATTATTCCCTGATCCTTCAGGATAAAACTGGAACGGCGGATGGTAAGATCTGGGAGTTGAATAACGGTATTGCCAGTTTTGAGGCGATGGATTATATTTATTGTGAAGGGATGGTCACCAGCTTTCAGGGAAATATCCAGATGAATATTTCCAGGCTCCGCAAAAGTGAGGAAGGGGAATACGATCCTGCGGATTATATCCCCACCACTAAAAAAGATGTGGGAGAAATGTTTGAGCAGATCCTTTCCTACATACACAGTGTGAAAAATCCATATCTCAGTCAGCTTTTAAAGAAATTTTTCCTGGAAGACAAGGAATTTGTAGGGAAATTTAAAAAGCATTCCGCTGCAAAGAGTGTTCACCACGGATTTATGGGCGGGCTTCTGGAACATACCCTCAGCGTCACAAATATGTGCGAGTATTTTTCTGGAGCATACCCCAATATCCACAGGGACCTTCTGATCACTGCGGCATTGTTCCATGATATGGGGAAGATTGATGAAATAGCTGGTTTTCCCCGGAATGACTATACCGATGAGGGGCAGCTTCTGGGGCATATTTATATCGGGGCCCAGAAGTTATCAGCTGCGGTCGCAGAGATCAGTGGTTTTCCAAAAAAGCTGGAAAATGAGCTGATCCACTGTATTCTTGCCCATCATGGCAAACTGGAATTTGGTTCCCCGAAAGTACCAGCTCTTTTAGAGGCGATGGCGCTCCATCTCGCGGACAATGCAGATGCCAAACTTCAGACACTGACGGAGATCTTTGGGCAGGCAGAAGATAACATGGAATGGCTTGGCTTTAACCGCATGTTTGAGAGTAACCTGAGGCAGACTTCTGAAGGCGGGCTGTGATCGTTGCGATCTGAGCTTTAAAGAAATAGTAAAAAATAAATGAGACCTCAAAACATCTGTTTTTTAACGGACTTTTGTTTTGAGGTTTATTTTTAAAGCTTTTATTTAATAATTCATAAAAAGATAATAAATAATTTTGTAGCCATCTGCCAGGACGTTAGTGTATAATGAATTAAAGTACCAAAATGGCATCGATCTAAAAATGGAGGAGGATGGCGGATGAAAAAAATAAGAATTGTAGTTATGGCGATGATTATGATGATGGGGATCATATTTCCTTCTTTTATCTCTTCTGCGGCCAGTCTGGGAGAAACGGTAAGCCAGAACACGGAATCGGCTTTGAAGGCGGTGGATTATTACAAGGATGAAAAAATAGCTGGTTTTCTCGCTCCTTCCCGGTATACGATGGCAGATAAGCTGAATAAGAAACTGGAGATCTCAAAACGGGATGGAAGAAATATTACGGAGATTACAGATGAAGAGGCGGTCCTGGAGCTGAACCTGGATAACGTGAAAGTTGTATCTTACGGAGAAGCGTTTGAAAAAGTTCAGGGAGAGATTGGACAGATCATCCAGAGGATAGTGGATAGTAGCACTGGTGCCCAGAACCAGGACAGTACCTTTCTTACAGAAAAGATATTGCAGAATAAAGAGAAACTGTTGCTGGGGCTCACGTACATAGAGCGGTTGTATAATTTTAATATGGGAGAGAAAAATATCCGGGATGTTCTTCTCTACGAGCCGGGTACCTATGGGATTTCGACAGATATTCTGAGCTGGTTGATCAAGATTGGCGGTGCGGGGGGAGATACGTTAAAAGTATCCAATAGTAACAAAGTATTTGGCTATAATAAACTATTCTGGGATGTCACTGGTTCCATGAATCTTGGCGCCTTTCTGGAAGAAAACAGACAGAAATGGATACCGGATATGACGCTGGATGAGTGGCTTCTGCAGGAGAGCCATGCATGTATTGTGGATGATTCCGCAACGGATCCGGCGGCGGGTGCCGGGCTGTATAGCAGATTATATAATGACACGGTGTTGCAATCCTATATTCTTCCTCTGCTTAACGTATCGGAGGACAGCATTTATGTTATTGCGAATTCTGCCACGATCACCTTTGGAATCGTGGATTGTTATGTGGACAGGAGTTTAAAAGTTTCCGATCCTGCACAATATGCAGTAAAGCGGGAGGAGTTCCGGGAAGATCTGAAAAAAAATGCCGGTCAGCAGAAGGCATTTATTGATCTCTGGCGCCGGATCACAAAACCAGAGAACCGGGGACAGCTCACTTCAAACCGGATTGTTCTGGACAGTCTGCGGATCTATTCGGATACGACAACCAGTGCCCAGGCAGAGTGGTCAGCTAAATTTGGTGAAAAAGCCTCCATAGGTGTCAGGGAATTTTTTACACCCCTGAATTTATATGATAATTTTATGTTCTCAGATGGCATGGCAGCTGGTACTGGTGTCCGCTATTATCTTTCAAAGGCATTGACGGAGCGGGGGCTTGCCACCTATGCCCATGAATTAACGCATCTTCTGGTCTCTCCTGTTATGTTGAACCAGCATGGCATAAGAGACGGGATGCAGGCAGAAGTATATACCAGGGGAATGTTTGAACCTTATGAATTAAACGATCCACCTGCCTTTAACCTGAATCTGATCTACGACCGCCAGACATATAATGAAAGATTCCACAATGCAGTGCCAGACCGTTTTCAGGACGAAAAAGACCTGCAGTCCTATATGAGTGGTCTTCTGGATGTCGTCTATACACTGGATTATGCAGAGGCAGATATTATGTTCTCTAAGACACCGGAAGAAAAGAAGAAGTGGTTCCATAAACTGGAACAGATTGAGGATACAAATCAGAGAAGCAATCAGGGAGATGCCGGATCCAAACACAATCTGGATTCTGTGAGGGAGCTGACCCTTGATGAGGCAAAAGGCTTGAATAACATCGACGATCTGATCCAAAACAGCATTATCGTATCCCGCTATGAGGTGAATGGAACAAAAACGACAGGAACTATAGCAAGCAATGGCTACTATGTTGTACAGTTGTTCAGCGCCAATTATGCCGGAGTACAAAATGATACCGGCGTCAGTGGTGATGTTATGATACGCCGGCAGGCATTTGAGCTTCTGGCTGAATACGGATATTATGAGGGCATGGTTCCTTATATTTCCAATCAGTTTAAAGCTGCAGCCCAGTCAGACCAGACTATTTTGTCTGATACTTATATTTTGAAAAAAATCTTTGGCAGTACTTATGGAACAATGGCGGATTTCAAAAAGGCGATGTTCCAGAAAAGAATAGATAAAGTGAAAGAGTTAAAACCTGTGACCATTCAGTGGAAAAATCAAACAGTAACTATTAAGAACTTTGCTGTCCTGCAGCAGCTTATGAAAGAGGCTGTGGAGAGTGACTTAGTCAATGTTAATGTAACCTCGGACGGATTCAATAATATCCGGGCACAGGCTACCCAGGTTGAGCAGCTAAAAGCACAGATATTCCGGGCGTATTTATTCCAGACAAAGGATTTTCAGGAATCCATCTATGGTGATGGCCAGGAACCCGCGGAGCCGACAGCGACGCCGGAAGTAACAGCAGTCCCGACAGCAACGCCGACAGCGGCACCGACAGCAAGCCCAACGTCAACACCAAGTGTAACACCAGGTGTGACAGAAAAGCCGGGGGTGAAACCAACGTTAACGCCAACCAACACACCAGGGGTAAAGCCGACGTCAGCGCCGGCAGAGACGCCGACAGCAAGCCCAACGTCAACTCCGGGTGCAACACCAGGTGTGACAGAAAAGCCGGGGGTGACACCGACTGTGACGCCGGAAGTAAAGCCGACATCAGCACCGGCAGCGACACCGATAGCAAGCCCAACGGCAATTCCGAGTGTAACACCCTCAAACAAACCGCCAGTTCAGCCACCGGCAGAAACGGATCCTGATATGTCAGATATTGACGATCTTTTGCCGGATGAGGATGACGACAGTATTTTGGATGGGGGAGCCCTCAAGTCCGAACTGCTCATTGCCAGAGTTTCTGCTTCCAGTAAATCACAGATCATTCGCTGGAATTCGGTCAAGTCAGCAGATGGATATTATATTTACGGGGCAAAAGGCAATGGCAAATATAAATGTCTGCGGACGGTGAGTAAAAAGGTTCTCAGATGGAAACGAACAGGCTTGAAAAAGGGAACACAGTATAGATATTATGTGATGGCTTATAAGATTATTGACGGGAAACGGGTGTCCATATCCAAGTCACTTCCTGCTTATAGTATAACAAAGGGTGGAAAGTACGGCGATCCCCAGAAACTGCAGACAAAACGGTCTCTTGTAAGCGTGAAATCAGGCAAAAAGATAAAATTGAAAATAAAGGCATCAGGTAAAAAGTTGAATAAAGCCAGTAAAAAGGTGCGTTATATCTCTGCAAATCCATCCATCGTAAAGGTCTCAAAAACGGGAACCATTACCGGAGGCAGACGCGGTACATGTTACATCTATTGTGTGGCATGGAACGGCCTTTCCAAGAAGATCAAAGTGAAGGTGAAATAAGTGATAAAACATTTTAAATCTATGAAGGTGATAGTTAGTCTTACTGCTGCAGCCCTGTTTTTTGCTGGCTGCGGCGGTGAGTACAGCGGTCTTTCAGCAGATAACCGTATTTCTGGCGGGGCAGTATCCGCCTCTGTGGTGAGCGGACAGGTGGTATCTGCTTCTGCGGTGAGTGGACAGGCAGTGTCGGATACCGGGGGGTATAGCAGATATACATACTGCAGCGACTGGAACCTGTATTATATCAAGGACTGCTATTCTGAGGATGCAAGACTTGTGGAACGGGATCTGGAAAAGGGTTCAGAACGAAAGATCCGCGTCAAGAGGATTCATGAGGTGTGTTATGCCGATAATGACTGGGTATATTATACAAAAGAAGCAGAAAGGGAAAGAGACGGGGAGGTCCGCTTTGTAGTGGACGAGGTCTGGCGGTCCCCGATCAATAAAAACAGTTTTCAAATGGATCAGACGGCAGAAGAACTGGTCTTGAGAACTGAAAATGAGGGGGGACTGGTTCTGTCGATAGGCCATGTGGGCATATATCACCGGGGAGTACAGTGTGATGGCAGATATATCGTCTTTGTGGGGGGAGAGTATACGGAGGAGGATGTGCTGGAAACGCCTCCGCGTGTATATGATATGCAGAAGAGAAGTTATGTATGGGAGGAAATATTCCGCACAGACAGTTTTTCAGACAGTATGGAGGAGATGATCCTGTGGGGTGGAAGCGTCTTTTTGCATGATGATGAGAAAGGGGAATTAGTCCGTGTGAATCTGGAAACTGGGGAAATGACCACCGTGGCATCGGAGGAAAACTATGACCATTTATACTCTTCCAGTATTTCTGCGGTCTCAGAGACCAACATATTCTGGAGGAATACCAAGGAAGAAAAGAGAGAAATATGGCAGTACGATCTGAGGGAAAATAAAAGTTCCTGTTTTGTTACTGAGGAGGAACTGAGGAAATTACTGGAGCAGAGGGGATTGTTAAAATGTTCCATTGGGCGAAAAGAGCATACCTACGGATATGAAGCCTGTTTTGTCCGTGCAAACCGACTGTATATGCAGGTGGTGATCGATGGGGAAGGAAAAAATGGAGAGGTCTGCCAGAACCGGGTGGTCCTCAGTAAAGAGTTTCGGACTCCCGATGCGGTACTTGAGTGTGAGGATAAGCTGAACGAATGCCTTTCTAATCCGAAAGAACGCTTGAAATTATTTTCCAAGAAATGGGATGGGATTTACGGAAGACAGCCCTGTAGGAAGAAGGCTTATTTTAAGGCCAGGGGATTTTGTGCGAGTATGACAGAGGACGAATGTCTGATGTATCTTGAGAATTCAGAGAAGAAAAAAAATATGCCGGCCGTTTATGATTTCCGCACAGGCAGCCTGCGCTATTTACAAAAAGGTGAGGATTGGTTATCCCGCTATACATATGATAGAAATAACCGCATGCTGTCAGGGGACCCCGGTGAGTTTTTTGAAGATTATGAAGTGTGTGACAGGATGCCTAACAATTACGATACTATTGAAGCGAAGGAGAAGGATTGAATGTATTATGTTTAAAAAGCTATTGAATTAGACAGCCGGTTAAGGTATGATAGTTTTGTTGATATCATGCAGAAGAGTTGAAATGAGGCTGAATATGGAGTTGAGGAAGAATCAGGAAATTACATTAAAAATAGATGATCTGGGTAATAACGGGGAGGGCATCGGCCATGTGGACGGCTATGCCCTTTTTGTCAAAGATGCCCTTCCGGGAGAAACCATTCGTGCGAAAATAATGAAATGTAATAAGAAGTATGGTTTTGCGAGAATGATGGAGGTGCTGGAATGTTCAGGTTCCGGCAGGGTGGAACCGGAATGTCCGGTGGCAAGACAGTGTGGCGGCTGTACCCTGCAGCATCTTTCATATGAAAAACAGTTGGACTACAAAGAGAAAAAAGTCAGGGACTGCCTGGTGAGGATCGGTGGAGTAAGTGAAGAAAAGGTGGAGTGGCTGCCGGCCATAGGTATGGAAATGCCATGGCATTACCGGAATAAGGCGCAGTTTCCCGTCAGGATGCAAAAAGATGACAGTGGTATGCCCCGCCCGGTGGCGGGGTTCTATGCAGGGCGCACCCACAATATCATCCCAGTGACAGATTGTGCGATCCAGCATCCCTGCATGAAGGGAATTTTGGAGACGGTGCTTTCCTGGATGCAGGAACAGCATGTGACAGCCTATGACGAAGCCAGCCATAGAGGCCTGGTCCGCCATATCTACATCCGGCGCGCTTATACTACAGGTCAGATCATGGTATGCCTTGTCATAAACAGTCAACAGATCAGTGAGGACCTGCAGGGAACTTTAATAGATAAATTGAGTGGAATTCCGGGAATGACAGGTATTTTGCTGAATATAAATACCGATCAGACCAATGTTATACTTGGGAAGAAGATGCAGCTTCTCTGGGGACAGGAGTATATCGAGGACAGCATCGGCGGGATTTTCTACCACATTTCTCCCCAGTCTTTTTATCAGGTCAACCCGGTACAGACGGAAAAACTTTACCAGACCGCTCTGGAGTTTGCTGGTTTAACCGGAGAGGAAATGGTGTGGGATCTCTACTGTGGGATCGGTACGATCTCTTTGTTTCTGGCACAAAATGCAAAGAAAGTATACGGGGTGGAGATTGTGCCGGAGGCAATTAAAAATGCCAGGGAAAATGCCCGCCTGAATGGAATCCAAAATGCAGAGTTTTTCTGCGGCGCCGCCGAGGAAGTCGTTCCAAGGCTGGCAGAAGAGCTGGGAGACGTCAGAAATCTTCCAGGTGAAGAAGGGAACGAAGCGGAGAGTGAAACAGAAAAGATGTCCACTCTGGCGGATGTGGTTGTGGTGGACCCGCCGCGAAAAGGCTGCGACATTGTCCTGCTGGACACCATCGTGAAGATGGCGCCGGCGAAAATCGTCTATGTGAGCTGTGATCCGGCGACGCTGGCGCGGGATGTGAAGCTGCTGGGGGAGAAAGGGTATGAGGTAAGGAAGGTAAGACCGTGTGATATGTTTGGGCAGGGAGGGCATGTGGAGACAGTCTGCCTTCTGTCAAGAAAAGCCCAATAAATCAAAGGATTTTGCCATTTTGGGATTAAAATAAATGTGTGTTTCTGTTTCCGCAGAGTGATGATATAAGCAGAGGTTTACCCCGGGGGATAGGCTTTTAGAAATAGGAGAGGATATGTTATCATATCTGCTGATAAGCTATTTTAAAAAATACGAATTTGGATCAAGAAATGATGTGTTATATTCCTTTTCAATGCTTCCACCTATAATATGGTATAAAGTTTTAGTTTTTTTGTATAAAAAGCGCCCGGATAATATTTCAGTCATCGATATGTTGGTTTTGGCAACTAATTATAGGTTAAAAGAATTTAGTATATTCGGAGGTATGACATATGGGGATTAAGATGAATCGGGCAATGTATAATGGGCAAGAAATTAAAATTAGTGAATATGATGTCAATAAAGTATACGGAAAGCTGAAATGTTATTATTGC
>CAMTDY010000014.1 GCA_947070915.1 uncultured Roseburia sp. | reverse complement strand
CCCCATCTACATATTTATGATAATATTATAAATATGCGGTTAGAAGATGTTGGTATCATGTCTTAGTCCGTTTTTTCGATATTCCAAGGACCAGCCCCATCTCTGCCAGAAGGATCGACACACTGGTTCCCCCATAGCTGATAAAAGGCATCGGGATACCTGTAGAGGGCATGGAGTTGGTCACTACCGCAATGTTCATCATCACCTGGGTAGCGATATGTATCATAACACCGGTACAGATCAGACCACTGAACAGATCCGGCGCCGTCACTGCCGTATTGTAGATTCTCCAGAGAAGAAGAATAAACATCAGGATAACGATCCCAGCACCCACCATCCCCAGCTCTTCACAGATGATGGAAAAGATCATATCATTGTGGGGTTCGGGAATAAAACCCAGCTTCTGCATACTCTCTCCCAGCCCCGTACCAAATACGCCTCCGGAGGCTATGGCATACAGTCCCTGCAGGATCTGGAATCCCTTTTCATGGTGTTCCACATCCAGCCAGATCTGAAACCGCTCCATCCGGAAACCTTCTCCAAACAGAATGATCAGGGCAAAAAAGACAGCCCCTACCAGAATGATGCCGATGTAGATCCATTTCTTTTTTGCCGCCACAAAACACATTCCGAAAGCAACGATAAAGACGACAATAGCCGTACTCAGATTTTCCATGGCCACCAGCCCCAGGAGCAGTCCCACCGGCACAAACACCCGCACGATGCCCCGCAGGCTGCTCATCTCTTTCGGACGCATCTGGATGAAATAGGCCGCGATCAGGATCACCGCGATCTTCGTGATCTCCGAGGGCTGAAGCGAAAGGGGACCGATGATCAGCCACCTTCTGGCTCCATTTTTTTCAGCTCCCATCAGGGAAGCGAGAACCTGCAGCGTCGCCGCCACAAAATAGATCAGTGTGACCAGCCGGATCCGCAGTCCCGGAATCTTCTTGATATAGGCATGGTAGTTGATATTTACCACCACCAGCATCGCCGTGATCCCGGCGATGACGCCAAATAGCTGTTTTTTTAGAAAATAAGCAGCATCATCGTATTTCACCTGTGAAGTATATGAACTTGAACTGTAGATCATCAGCAGCCCAAACCCTACCAGACAGAGGGTAATGAGCAGGAGACTGTAATCAAAGGTACTTTCCCGCTGATAATTGGCCCGGTCCTGCCCGCTTTTTTTCATTCCGATCTCACTCCAAACCATTCACTAATTCTTTAAACATATTCCCCCGCTGCTCGTAGGAGTCAAACATATCCCAACTGGCACATGCCGGCGACAACAGCACCGCATCCCCCGCCGCAGCCAGCTCACTGGCCGTACTCACTGCTTCCTCCAGCGTATCCACAAACTGATAATCCGTAAACCCACAATCCTCTGCATTCTGGGCGATGCGTTCCCTGGTGGCACCCAGGAGCAAAAGGCGTTTAACCTTCCCATCAAAGCTCCGGATCCACTCCGAAAAATCGCCGCCCTTATCGTAGCCGCCGCCGATCAGCACCGTGGGCCGGTCCATGGACTGGATCCCCTTGATCGCCGCATCGGGGTTGGTTCCCTTGGAATCGTTGTAATAATCCACTCCATTTACAGATTTTACAAACTCTACCCGGTGTTCCACCGGCTGAAAGTTCCGCACCACCTCTGCCGCCAGATCTTCCGGAACTCCCATCTCAAACACCATCATCAGTGCCGCCATGATATTTTCTGCGTTGTGATCCCCAGGAAGACGGGTCTCCTTCTGATTCAGGACCACCCTTCCATCCTCCGCCATCACCAGGTTTCCATTCTCATCCTTGTACATACCCTGACTAAGTTTCCTTCTGCTGCTGAAAAACAGAGTCCGGCATCTCATGTGACGGGCTCTCTCCCGGAGCACTTCGTCTTCGTAATTCAGGACACAGAGCTGGTCTGCCCCTTGATTTTTCGTTATGCTGATCTTGGCGTCAATATAATTCTCCATGGTCCTATGGCGGTTCAGGTGGTCCGGTGTAATATTCAGCACCGCACTTACCTTCGGCGAAAAAGTATCGATGGTCTCCAGCTGGAAACTGCTGATCTCCGCCACCGTCACAGAATCCTTTTCACTTTTCAGCACCTCTTTGGTATAAGGATTTCCGATGTTTCCCACCACGAAGGTCTTCTCGTTATAGGCCCTCATGATCTCACCAGTCAGCGTGGTGGTGGTCGTTTTTCCATTGGTTCCCGTGATCCCTATTACCTGACCTCTCTCCATCAGCCATGCCAGCTCGATCTCACCGATCACCGGCACTTTGTGATGGATCAGATGTCTGGCCGCCGGAATATCCAGTGGCACGCCGGGGCTGAACACCGCACAGTCAAAGCTGGCAGATATATCTTCCGGGAAATCTCCCAGATATACCGGCACATCCACCGGCTCTGTCTTCATTTCCTTATTTCCGTCATAGAGGCTCACCAGCGCCCCCATTTTCTTCAATAGTTCATATGCCGCCATTCCGCTTTTTCCGAGGCCGACAACCAGAACTTTTTTATCCTTTAGATTCATATTGGATTCCTCACTTTTCAAACATCGTCTTTCCCGATGGAACTCCAAAGCTACATCGCCATAAGTCCCAGCAGACACAGGATCGCCGTGACAATACTGAATGCTGCCACCACCTGGGTCTCCGAAAAACCACTCAATTCAAAATGGTGGTGGATCGGAGCCATCTTAAAGATCCTCTTACCATGGGTCAGCTTAAAATAACCTACCTGGAGTATCACCGAGATCACCTCGACCAGATAAACCAGGCCAACGATCACGATAAAAAGCGGCATGCGCAGCATAAGCGCGATGGAAGCCACAAAGCCGCCCAGTGCCAGTGAACCGGTATCACCCATAAACACCCTTGCCGGGTAGGTATTGAACAGCAGAAATCCCAAAAGGCTTCCCACCACTGCCCCCGTGATCGGGGCCATGGCCGCATTGACAGCCAGCGCCGCCACCGTAAAAAAGGTCGCCACGATGGCAGTGACTCCCGATGCCAGACCATCCAGGCCATCGGTAAAGTTCACACCATTGACCGTCCCCAGCACGACAATAAATACAAAAATGATAAAAAGCCAGTCCGGCATAGTAAAGTCTATCCCCCCGGTAAAGGGGATCACAATGGACGCCTCGATCTTGGCCACATTGAAGTAATAATATACAAAAATGGCGGTGACGATAAACTGGCCAAACATTTTCTGCAGGGGCTTCAATCCAAGAGACCGCTTCATCACAACTTTGATATAATCATCCAAAAAGCCAATGATCCCAAATCCCAGCGTCATAAATAAAACTGGTATGATATCGGGATATCTTCTTATGTAGATCAGAGACGTAAGAAGGATCGACACCAAAATAACGAGACCGCCCATGGTAGGCGTCCCTGCCTTTTTCAGATGGGATTCCGGACCGTCATCCCTCACATACTGCCCAAACTTAAGCTTCCGCAGAAAGGGAATGATGATCGGGCACAGGATCACACTGATTCCAAAGGAAATAACTACCGGCATCAAAATACTTAAATTTAAATTCACCTTTTACACCTCATTTTATCGAAATTTAGTTTGCAGATCATGCAATAGTAATTGTACTCCATTACTGCCAGCATCGCAAGGGTTATTCTTCCAGAAGGTACGGAAGAATGTTGGTATAGATCGATGAGATCGCCGGCGCCGCAATGGTTCCTCCATAATACAGCCCCTGGGGTTCGTCGATGCGGACCAGCGCGATCACCTGCGGGTTCTCCACCGGGGAAAATCCCATACAGGATGCGATATATTTTCCATTTCCCCTGGGAAGTTTCTGGCTGGTTCCCGTCTTGGCCCCCACCATATATCCCTCCACCGCGGCATTTTTTCCTCCACCTTCTGACACCACATGACCCAGCGCCTCACAGATCTCTTTGGATTTTTCCTCGGTGATCACCTCTTCGCCGCTGCTATAGGCAAATTTTTTCATCACCGTTCCGTCACTGTTCGTGGCGCTGACGCCAAAATGCGGCGTAATGCTCTTTCCCCCATTGATGATTTGGGAGATGGAAGTCAGCATCCGGATCGGAGACAGCTGAAAAGACTGTCCGAAGGACATTGTGGCAAGTTCCACCGCACCCACATTTTCCTTCTTATGCATAATGGTTCCCGCTTCCCCCGGCACGTCGATACCGGTCTTTTTCAGGATCCCTAAGCGATTTATTTCCTCAAACATTCCACTCACACCCACTCTGGCCCCCACTTCCATGAAAACCGGGTTACAGGAATTCATGATCCCCTGCAAAAAAGTTTCTGAACCATGCCCCGTGGTCTTATGACACCGTATCCTGCGGTCTTCCACTATTTTATACCCCGGACAGGAAAAGGTGTCTGTCATCTTCACAACTCCCTTATCCAGAGCCGCCGCGGTAGTAATGACTTTAAAGGTAGATCCCGGCTCATAGGTGTCACTGACTGCCAGATTTCTCCACTGGTTATTCAGCTTATCCATCTTTTCTTTCTGTGACAGTCCCTCCGATCCCCCTGTCAGTTCATAAGGGTGGTTGAGATCAAATTCCGGCGCGTTGACCATGGCATATATTTCCCCGTTCTGCGGGTTCATGATAATGATCTCCACCGTTTTCGCCTGCTTCTGTTCCAGCAGGGTATAGGCCACCTGGTTTGCATACTTCATCACATTCAGATCCAGACTTGTGGTCAGCGTCCAGCCCGCCACCGGCTCGATCCGGTCCTCTGCACCATTTTTGATCTCCGTCCCCCCTGCCGTGGTCATCGTCAGGATGGATCCGTCAATTCCTTTTAAAAACTTTTCATAAGAGACTTCCAAACCAATGATCCCCTGGTTGTCTCCACCGGTAAATCCTAAAACCTTTGAGGCAAGAGGGCCGTATTCGTAGTATCTTTTATAGTCCTCATCCACCGTGACCCCCGCCAGACGGTAGCCCCGGATCCTGTCGGAAACTTCTTTTTCTACATTGGATTTTATCTTCTCACGGGAGGAAACTTTTTCCACTTTTCTCCGTATTGTTGCCTCGTCGATCTCCAGCTCCTTGGATAAAATAGATATTACCCGCTCCGGTTCTTTGACCTGGCTGTGTATGACAGAGATCGTAGACACAGAAACATTGCCCGCCAGAAGATTGCCATTGCGGTCAAGGATCTTCCCCCGCTCGGCTTTGATCGCCCGCTCCCTCTCATGGAGCTCCTTTGCCAGCACCCCGTAATAGTCTGCCCGGTAAATCATCAGATATCCAAGCCTTGCCATCATACAGGTGAGGATCAGAGCAAACACAAAGAGCGTCAAAAACAGATTCTGCCTTTGATATGTTTTATGCCTGACCAGCATGCTGCCTCCTCAGAAACATATATCTTTATTAATGTATTATAAAGGGAATAAAGATATACCTATTCTTCCTCAGTCGGCGTGCCTTCTTCTGGTTTTCCGTCTTCTGCCGCCGGGTCATTCCCTGCCGGCTGCCCCTCCTCTGCTGATGGCACCGGAGTCTCCTCCGCATCGGAGTAGATCCCTAAAAACGGGAGTATTTTTTTCATGATCTTCGACGCGTATTCCGTAGCGTAAGTGCTGTGGGCCTGATCCTCCACATTCGGTTCATCAATAATTACATATACCACCGCCTGGGGATCCTCTGCCGGGACACACCCAATAAAGGAAACCAGATATTTTTTATCTGTCACCGGTCTTTTCTCCGCTGTCCCGGTCTTTCCTCCGATGGAGTACCCCTTGACCTGCGCCGGTTTAGCCGTCCCCTCTTCCACTGTGGCTTTCATATACTTCCGGATCAGACGGCTGGTAGCCTCAGACACTGTCCTCTTCACTACAACTGGCTCTGTGCTCTCCACTACTGCACCGTTTTCATTCTGGATTTCTTTAACAATATGGGGCTGGTAATAATTTCCTCCATTCAGAAGAGAAGAAAATCCCGCTGCCATCTGCACCATAGTCACCGTCTGTGTCTGTCCAAAGCTGCTGGTGGCAAGTTCCACCGGATTCAGTTCTTCTTCTGTATGAATTAAACCAGCACTCTCTCCTGGCAAATCGATACCTGTCCTCTGGCCAAATCCAAATATCTTGTTGTATTTGCTAAAGTTCGCTCTCCCCAGATCTTCCCCGATCTTCATAAGGGCGCTGTTGCAGGATTCCATCAGGCTCTGCTGTAATGAAACAACTCCGTGGCCGCTGCGGACCGCACAGTGAATCTCTGTCCCCGCCACATTTCTCACCCCGCTGCAGCCAAAGGAGTCAGAATCTTTCACCGTTCCCTCATCCAGCGCTGCCGCCACCGTAAATGGCTTAAAGGTTGAACCCGGCTCATAATCATAAGCAATACAGAAATTCGACCACATTGCCATCAGGTTTTTGGAAGTGGTCTCTTCGTCCATGCCCGCAATTTCTTCCTGGGTATACATCAGCGAGAGATCACCCGGCTCGTTCAGATTGTAGCGATTCTGGGATGCCATGGCAAGTATCTCACCGTTTTTCGGATTCATTACTAGTACGCCTATGTTTTTAGCCCCCACATCCTTGTTGTATTTTTTGATCTGCTGTTCAACGATCCTCTGAACATTGGCGTCCAGTGTCAGCACGACAGAATTTCCATTCATGGCCTTTTTCACCGTTCTCTGAAAATCCATATTGGCATCAAAATAGCCGTACTCCCTGCCATTCTTTCCATTGAGCCGATCGTTGTAACTCCCCTCCACACCGTAGGTCCCCTGATTTTCTGAGGAGGTAAATCCTACGACGTTGGCGCCTATCGTATCCAGCGGATACTCCCTGGTGAAAACTTCCTCAAACCATACGCCCTGTATTTTTTTCTTATCCTTTTCTTTTTTCTTTTTCTTGTTTTCCTCTACCTCTTCCTGAAATCCGGAGATCTGCTTCCTGGTAAGTTCTTTCAGTCCCTCCACATGCTGATACATGGATTCCGGATGCTCTGCAAGGATCTGTTCTATGACGCTGGTATCAAAAGAAAAATACCGGGCGATCATCGCCAGGGTATCCGCCTTCACTTCCGGATCCGCCAATATCGTCCTGGGTTCCAGGATCAGGTTAAATTTGCGGACACTCTGGGCAAGGATCGTCCCATTGCGGTCCTTGATCGCCCCCCGCCTGTAATTCAGTACTTTATTGGTATAGGACTGCTGGGAAAACACCTGCTTTTTGTAAGCATCTCCATTATCCCTGTTCAATGTGTATATCCTTACACTAAGTGCTATAAACAGGAGAAAAACAAACACCAAAAAGAGAAAGAGGGTCTGTTTCATCCCTCTTGTAAATCTTTTTGGCCTTCTTCTTATCCTGTGGACTCTTCTGCGGATCACCATTCCAATTCACCTTTTCCTACTTATTATGCAGTCTTACCTGTGTACTTTTTTTGCTTTCATAAGTAAAGATCTGGCCGCTCTTGGCGCTTTTCATCCCGAGCTCCTTCGTCGCTTTTTTGTAGATCGCTCCCAGATCCAACTCTTCTTCCAGCTCCTGAAGTGCGTTGGAATTTTCCTTTTCCATCTCTACCACTTCGCTCTCAAGTCCTACCACCCCTTTACTGAGGTAGGTGTTCTGAAACTGCAGTTTTAAATAATAATAGCACACTGAGAACGCAATGGCAAATGTTATTACAATAAGTGCGACAGAAACCCGGTCGATCCGTCTTCTCTTTACCGGCTGCGGTCTTCTCCGGGGCCGCCTGCCTGGCTCTCTTTCGATCCGCCTCGCCGGCTCCGCACTTAACTTCCGCGCCGTATTTCCGTATATGTAAGTCGTCTTTCCTGCCATCCGATAAATCCCCCTAGTCTCTCCGTTCAAAGATACGAAGCTTTGCGCTCTTCGAGCGTTTATTTCCCGCCAGTTCTTCCGTTCCCGGAAGAATCGGCTTTCTGGTAATCACTTTCCCTTTTGTTTTATTTCCACAGACACACACCGGAAAATCCGGCGGACAGGTGCAGGGATGTTCCATCCTGCGGAAAAAATTCTTCACCATCCGGTCCTCCAGAGAATGGAAGGTGATGATACACAGTCTTCCCCTGTCTGCCAGAAGTGACACCATATCCTCCAGGGCTTCCTGGAGAACCTCCAGTTCGTGGTTGACCTCAATGCGGATCGCCTGAAAACTCCGTTTTGCCGGGTGTCCCTTGCTGTTTTTCGCTTTCACCGGCATGGAAGCCCGAATGATATCCACCAATTCTCCTGTGGTCTCTATCGACCTTTCCTGCCGTCTCTGTACAATATGCTTCGCGATACTTCTGGCAAAGCGCTCTTCCCCATACTCTTTAAGTATCTGGTATAATTTTTCCTCTGGGTAGGAATTCACCACATCTGCTGCAGTCAGCAGCTGCGAGCGGTCCATCCGCATATCCAGGGCCGCATCTGCCATGTAAGAAAATCCTCTCTCCTCCGTATCCAGCTGATAGGATGACACGCCCAGATCCAATAGGATGCCGTTCACCTTTTCAATCCGCTGTTCAGCGAGTACCTGTTTCATGTGAACATAGTTGCTTTTTATGATCGTAACTTTGTCTCCAAATTCACTGAGCCGCTCCGTCGATGCCATAATGGCATCCTCGTCCTGATCGATGCCAATGAACTTTCCTCTTTCGGAAAGAAGGCGGCAGACCTCATAGCCGTGGCCCGCCCCGCCCAGGGTACCATCTACATAGATTCCCTCCGGATCGATATTCAGACCTTCGATACATTCCCTTAACAGTACTGATACATGATTAAATTCCATCGTTTCCTCCATTTAACTGGCCATTGAGCTGCCGGTTCCGCCCGGTCTGGCGGCCACCAGTCACCAGGATCAGTACGAAAGTCCAAGTTCAGACATATGTTCTGCGATCTCATCTACATTTTCAAAGTCATCATTTTCATCCCAATGTTCCTTACTCCATATCTCGATCTTACTCATAACCCCCACAAAGACAATATCCTTTTCCAGCCCCGCCTTTTCTCTTAAATTGGCGGGGATCAGGACACGCCCCTGCTTGTCCACATCGCAGGGTGCAGCTCCTGCCATGAAATATCTCTGTAATTTACGGGCTTCCTTGCTGCCCGGAAGCTCTTTTAATTCTTTGACAAAGTCCTGCCACTCGCTCTCCGGATACACAAACAGGCATCCGTCCAGCCCCAGCGTCACAACAAAAGAATCCCCCAGCTGTTCCCTGAACTTTGCCGGGATGATCACTCTTCCTTTTGTATCAATACTGTGTTCATAAGTACCCATAAACATAGGACTTCACCAACTTCCCTCCGTGGAAAGTGTGACTAAAACAGTGAGCAAAGTCATGAGAAATATCATGCTTGCATGAATATTTCTCATGATTGTGGTGTTTTTAGTCACGAAAATGTTTGTGCCGCCTGTGGCGGCATGTCTTAGACGTACTTTCAGCCACCACTTCGTACCACTTCACTCCACTTCGCTCCACTTTTAATTAGATTTTACTCCACTTTTGGGATTTAAGCAAGCTTTTTTTTGACACATATTTGATGTAAATCCCCGGTTTTTAGTGGCTTTTATATGGTTTCACCACCACATCTTGTTCCCATATAAACAAAACACCACATCCGCTACAAGATATGGTGTCTTTAATAAAATGTATTTTTTTGTCGGTCACCTTTAAAATTATTTCGTACCAGTCTTTTCCTTTCTAAAACGTCCGGGAGAGATCCCGGTCTTTTTTTTAAAACTGCGTATAAAATTGGAATAGTCGCTGAACCCCGAATCCAGACAGGCCCGGGACACACTGCTGCCTGCCGCCAAAAACCTCTTTGCACATTCGACTCTCTGATCCAGAATATATTCCCGGAGCGATAACCCCGTATGTGCCTTAAACTGCACACTGATATATTTACTGCTGTAGTTTAGAATATGACTAAGCTTCGCAAGAGAAATATCCTCCGTCAGATGTTCTTCCACGTACTGCATTGTACTTGATACAAGCTCAGGCATAACATTATCGTACTTTCTTCTTTTCGGATCGCCAAAAAGCTGGTTCGTAAACAAGATCAGCTCTGTAAGAAGATAAACTGCCCTGAGATCGCAGCCATATTCTGAAGAACGGGAAATCTTCAGATACTCATCCGTCAGTGTTATATACCGCTCTATATTATAGGCAGATAAACGGGTAATGCGGTTCTCTCCACAGGGATGAAAACGGGCAAGAAGATCCGTAGAGGCAGAGGAAAGTATCCGCAGTGCCTCTTCTGTTATGTTAATAAAAATACGTTCATAAGGATCGGTGTCTGTCACAATGCAGCGGTGTAATTGTCCCGGAAGGATCACCATACAGTCTCCCGAAGACAGCTGATAGCAGCTCTGCTCCACGTACATCTTCGTGTTCCCGCTGATAAAAAGATATATCTCATAGGCATCGTGTCTGTGATAGGATGGATTGGGACCCGTAAACAAGTCTGTAGTGACATTGTGATAGCACAAAATATTCCTTACCGCATCACTTTGTATGATATCTCCCAGTGAAACCTCCATAAATCCCCTCCAAAAAGTATACGTTCGCGCAATATTTATCACCTTCTATGCAATGATTATATCATAATAATATGATACGATACAAGCATAGAAATGCAGCAACGCAGTAAAATATGCAAAGAAAGGAGCGTAAGATGAAAAGGAAAATATTAGCACTTATCCTTATTCTTACAATGACAGTGACTATGGAACATCTGCACGTAAACATTTCAAGAGCGGCTGAGGAAGATCAGCTCGGAACTTCCAGTGGTTTTCTCCTCGCCGATGAATGGACTTCCGCCACCGTATACGTAGACGCAGACCAGGAGGAAGTCAGCCGCGACGGCGGCAATGAATACTGCGGCCTCAAGATCATTGCCGACACATTTGCAGAAGATGTGGGACGGGTAACAGGGACGCCGGCAGATGTCGCCACGAACACAGGCCAGCTGTCCGGCAATGTCATCATTGCCGGCACGATTGGACATAACGAGATCCTGGACCGGCTTATATCGAATGGAAATATCGATGTCTCCGGACTGTACAAAAACGGTGAACTGAAATGGGACTGTTACCAGATGCAGTTTGTAAGTGGAGACGTACTTTCCTCCTGTGGTTACTCCGGGATCAGCCAGGCTCTTGTCATCGCCGGTTCCAACAAACGCGGAGCCATGTACGGTTTATTCCACATCTCCGAACGGATCGGCGTATCTGCCTGGGTCTATATGGCGGATGCCGTGCCGGTACAGCACTCTGCCGTATACCTGGATGCCGGCCTGCTGGAATTTAACCAGCCCCAGTCCTATTTATCAAAGGAACCTTCTGTGAAATACCGGGGATTCTTTATCAACGACGAATCACCCTCTTTTACTGGCTGGGCAAACCAGGCATTCAAGGGTCTGAACGAAGACTGTTACCAGCACATCTTTGAGCTGATCATCCGGATGAAGGCCAACTACCTGTGGCCCGCCATGTGGGGAAACAGCTTCTCCGACGAAGGAAAGTCCAAATCCTTCCGGCTGGCCAATGCGGTACTTGCCGACGCCTACGGGGTATGTATGGGTACTTCCCACCACGAAGCATGCCACCGGGCAGGCGTCGAATGGCAGAGAAAATATACTTCCTATGGAACGAGCAATGCCTGGGATTATACAAAAAATGCCGATGCCATCTACCAGTTCTGGAAAGGCGGCATAGAACGCAACGGTTCCTTTGAAAATACGATCACCATGGGCATGCGGGGCGAAGCAGACAGTGCGCTGCAAGGCGGTGTTCAGCATAATATCGATCTTCTCAAGACAATCATATCCGACCAGACAGAGATCATCGACAATTACATAAAGGACCACCCGGACTCCAAAACGGCTGCTGCCCCTAAGATCTATATTCCCTACAGTGAAAACGAAGAGTATTTTTACGGTCCCGACGACGGAAGCATCGACGGCTTAAATAAATGGGACGGTCTTGAGGATGTCACCATTATGCTGACGGACGACAACTATGGCAATCTCCGCTCGGTCCCGGAAGAAAGCGTGCGTGACAGAAAAGCTGGCTGGGGACTGTATTATCATCTGGACGGACATGTAGGAACCGGCGCCTATGAGTGGGTCAGCTCCACACAGCTTGAACATATATGGGATCAGCTGACCATGGCATACGACTACAACATCCGCGACATCTGGGTTGTCAATGTCGGCGACATCAAACCGGTGGAAATGGAACTGAATTATGCCATGGCTCTCGCCTACGACATGGAAAAATGGGGGCAGTCCAATACCGCTGAAACCTACCGGAAAGAATGGCTGCAGGCCCAGCTTGGCGGCAAGGCAAACTGTCCGGAGGAAGCAGCAGAAGGTATCGCCAGCTGTGTGGCAGACTTTTTAAAGATCAGCACCTACCGAAAAGCTGAATACGTTAAACCCGAACTTTACAGCATTGAAAATTACAACGAGGCTCAGGAGGTTCTGGATCTCTGTCTTAAAACGATGGAAAAAGCAGATTATTACTATGACTATTACTTTCGGGGAACCGACTGGGATGACGCCTATTACCAGATCGTCTACTATCAGGCAGTAGCCACGGCAAATGTCACCAGGATGATGATATTCAAATCCCTCAATGATTTTTATGCCAAACAAAATAGTTCTCTGGCAAATGTATACGCTTCTCTTGTAGAAGACTGCATCGAATACGACAAGGAGCTGACGGACTACTACAATAATGATATGACAAATGGCAAGTGGAAAAAAATGATGTCCTCTCCCCATGTGGGATTTGTGACCTGGAACTCTGATGGCTGGAGTTATCCAAAAGCCAAAAGAATCACTTTATCCGAGGAAGCCAAAATGCTGGTTTCTGTAGACGGCGATGCCAAAGCTTACGAAACAGGTACTCTCAGCTTTCCTCTGTTTACAAATACAGGGAAGCAGCGGTACTGCGTCACCCTGAGCAATGGGGGCACAAGTGATTATTCCTTCACCACTGGCACGCTGGCTGACTGGATACAGATCACGGACAAAGATGGCAGCCAGATTGTAAATGGCGGCACTGTATCCGAAGCGGCATATTTCTATATTTCTGTGGATTGGACAAAAGTTCGTTCCGACAAAACAGGTACCGTAGTCATAAAAGGGAATGACCAGACCGTGAAACTGACGGTGCAGACCTCTTATACCGATTACAAAAGCAAAGGAATCGGAACACATATCGAAAGCCATGATGTGGTCACCATAGATGGGAAGGAATATGCAGATAATGCAGGTTCTGCAACCGGAGTCTCCTGGGAATGCATCCACGGCTACGGACGATACGATTCCGTCATGAAAATGTTCCCTGTCACAGAGAGCTTTACAGAGAAAACAGGCGATACATACCAGGTCAAAGTCGGAAACAACACGAGAACTGTCACCGAATACGAGCCGCCCACAGAGGCGCCATACCTGGAGTATAGGTTCTATGTGGATGAAGATGATGATTATACATTTACCGCCTATACCACACCCACCAATAATATATTCAAGCCCTCCGACTGGGGTTATGTGCCGGTAGAACTATTTTATGGAATCCAGGTAGATGACAACCAGATACAAAATGTCAACTCCCTGCCGGACGGAAAATATATCTCCTATGCCGCCGATGGCGACAACCGGTGGAAAGACGGAATCATGAACAACATCCACGTTTCTGCCTCAAAAGAACACGTATCTGCTGGCGTTCATACAGTCCGGATCTATGGCATGCACGCGGGATTAGGTCTTGAAAGACTTGTCATAAGCAACAAAGATATAAAAGAAAGTTACCTGGGACCAGAAAAAACATTTATGCTGGATTACGATGTGATCCCGGAACAGAAAAAAGGCATCCATTTTGAGGCAGCTGCCAGCCCCCTTAACTATGGAAGTCCCTCTGATATCACATCCATCACGGACCCGGCAGACCATAACGACCCCGCCGATCCTTTTATGGAGGAAACTCCTATCCCGGGACCCGTATCAACTCCGGCTCCCAGCAGCAATCCAGAGCCTGCACCACAACCGGGAACAGCTCAGCCTGTGCCAACACAGCCGACAACAACACAAGGTCCTGGCACATCCAGCATAAAAAAACTTGCCAAGGGAAAAACTTTTCTTTATAAAAAAATAAAGTACAAGGTTACCAGCCTGAAGAGCAAAAGCGGAACCGTATCCCTTATTACCACATCCAAAAAGGACCTGAAACAGGTAGTCGTTCCCGCTACGCTAAAGATCCAGGGACATAAACTCAAAGTGACTTCCATAGAAAAAAACGCCTTCCGTAACTGCAAAATGCTCAAGCGCATTACCATCGGCAGCAATGTCCGGAACATCGGTTCAGGAGCCTTCCGCAGCTGCAGCAAACTGAAAAAGATCATTTTCCAGACGAAACAACTTCGTAAACTTGGAAAACATGCCTTTCAGGGTATTTCAAAGAAGGTATCCGTCAAAGTTCCAAAAGGAATGAGTAGAAAGCAAACCAAAATATTTAAGAACTTAAAATTCTCGTAAGAGACAAAAATCCGGCGGCCTTATGAAAGACCGCCGGATTTTAAATGCTCTCATTAATAAATCTCTTTTGTTATACCTTATTGCACTTTTATAGAAAAACCTTCGTATATTCCCACTGGTACATCATCACCAAAAGAGTATTGTTCCATTGTTTCTTTCTCAAACCTATATACCATGATCTGTTCTTTTGTTGGATCAACAATCCAATACTCCCTTACATCCGCATTTCGGTATTTGAAAAGTTTTGTAAAATAATCCATTGGCTTATTCCCAGGTGAGACAATCTCAATGATCCAGTCAGGGGCGCCATGGCATCCTTTTTCATCTAATTTAGAGATATCGCAGATGACCGATATGTCTGGTTCAACATAGTTGATGCCATCCTTATTCAAAAATACTGCAAATGGAGCAGCATATATTTCACATTTTCCATCCTTGCTATCGATGTAATTCGCTATCGTCTGATAAAGTTTTCCACTGATTCTTTGATGGGTTTTACTCGGTGGAGCCATATAATAAATTTTTCCATCAACCAGCTCAGCCCGTTCTCCATCAGGTAAGGCATAAATATCATCTATCGTATATTGTTGTAATTTTCTTGCTGCATCCATATTCGCCACCTCCGATCTTAATTCCATTATATCTAATCGTTTTTAGAATTGCAATGATATTACACAACTTTTACTTTTACCGTAACGGTCTTCTTACCACAGGTTACTTTTATTTTTGTATTCCCTTTCTTTCTGCCGGTGATCCCTCCATATTGGTCGATGGAGGCAATTTTTTTATTCAGTGATTGATAGGTAACGGGACTCGTCGTTTTTGCTGTTAGTTTATTTATCTTTAATTCTTCCTTCCCGCCCTTTTTCACCTTAAGCGTGCTCTTTGCTGCCTTCACTACATGATTCACTTTCTTCTTTTTTACTACCTGAACAGGGAGCACAGTCTTTGCGCCTCCATCTTTCGCTGAGATAGTAATCTTCGCTTTTCCAGGCTTAACCGCTTTTACTATTCCCTTAGAAGATACCGATACCACTCCCTTTTTACTGGAAGAAAAAACCACTGTTTTTTGTGCTGCATATTCCGGGAGAACCTCTGCCCGCAGGCTTACCTTCGATCCCTTTACCAGATACATTCCCTTTTTGATCAATGGATATCCTGCTGCCCTGACAGCGATCCGGTTACTTCGTATATTCGTTCCATCCTGGGGGGTATGGAGACGGAAGCGGCGGGTGTCTGAACTGGCGTCTGAACAGATGGTGAGGGAAGCGGCGTTTCAAGGGGCGCGGGTGTCTGCGTCCCGGAGGGGACGGCGTTCCTTACTACTTCTACCGACCGCTCTAACCGCTGGATCGCCATATAGGCCGTGCCATTGTTTTTCTCGATCTCTCTCAGATCCAGCTCCGATTCCTCTTCCGGCAGATCCTTTACTGCCTCTCTGGCACCAGCAAGCGCCTGGGTAAATTCCTCCCACTGCTGTTCTGTATGAATGGGCTGACGCTGGATACTCTCAGACGTTTCAATTAATTTCTGCAGCTCTGCCCTTTTTCCGTCTACCGAACCCACATGGAAAGAGTCAAAGTCTACATAGCCGCCACAATTCTTAGTGGAATAGTAAAAAAGTCCAAAACGGTATCCCATAAAATCCGGCCAGTCATAAGACATGTTCAGCGTGTCACCGATCTGTGTCCAGTTCTCACCATCCAGGCTGTAATAAAAATATGCTTCATCTTTCATTCTCCATGTCTGGTTCAATTTCCTATTTTCTCTATAATCACAGTTTGCCTTGAGATAGATCCGGTCCTGGGTGAGCTCCACAGCTTCTATTTCTTTTCCCACCGCATCGCCCATCTTTTCCGCCCGGTGCATAACGAGATATTTCTTTCCGTTTTCCATCCTTACGCCGGCAAATCCATACTGGTTCTGGAAGACAGTAAGTCCAGCCACATCTCCCTCCCGCATATGTCCCACTTCCAGTACTGTCACAGCGCTGCTGGTGGGACCAAAGGTTCTCTGGGTCAGGGTATTGCGCGCTTCCCGGATATTTTTGCTGATCAATCCGGATTTCAGCCTTAAATATCCCTCACGGTCTGTCAGTGACCATAGATTGTTGTTGGGATTGTGATTCCACTGCCATACCGGCTTTAGATTGGAACCGTTATATCCATACTCGTTTTCCTCCACACGGTCCAGACTGGTCTCCAGCTCCTCTGCCGGGATACCAGCGGTGATGCCGGTTCCCTTTTTTGCCTCATCGTATATTCTTCGGGTCGTTCCGTTATCAAACTCATCGGACTGGACAATGCTTTTCTTCTCCTGTCCGCTGACGGGAATGGGCAGCACCTGATCCACGGATTTCCCGTCGTTTCCAAATACCGGCCATCCGTCCTCTCCCCAGCTCACCGGAACCAGCACCGGGATCCGTCCCACGGAGTGGTAATCCTGAAACATAATGGAATACCACTCTCCCTCCGGGGTCTGCACGATGCCTCCCTGGGCAACACCCCAGCTGCTGTTCACCGTCTTTCCCTCCGCATCTACGATCCCGCCGGTAAATACTTTCTTTACTTCAAATGTGCCATGCTCCAATGTCTTTGATCGCCAGCAGATCTGCTGACGGACTGGGTTGCTGGCTCCCTGTATCATAAAGAAATAATAGTATTCTCCTATTTTGTAGGCATGGACTCCCTCCGCCGCAAGACCTGCTGGCGGATTTTCGTAATTGTTGTTGTCGATCAGCAGCCTGCGCTCACTTCCCAGCGTCACGTCCCACGTATCTTCATTTACGATCAGGTCACACATCTCTGTCTGATTGTAGGAATATTTAGATCCATCTGCTTTCGTTCCCTGTTTGGAAACCGGAATGATCATGTACTTTTTGCACTCCGATCCGGTATCTACAAAAAGAAAGGATGAGTCGTAGCATTTCTCCGTTTCACTTCTGTGCCAGGAACCATTTTCGATGTCATCGGTGACAAAAAAATAAGATTTAGGTGTGGTCTGGGAGGAAAAGGTCACATAATACCTTTTCTGGTATTGGTCATATCGAAGGCTGGCAGCCCAGGAACCGTATGCATAATCGCTTTTTCCATTTTTCAAGGAACGTGCGTCGTCCTCTTCCAGATGATCATATACGTAGTTTACAATTTCCCAGTTCACCAGATCATAGGATCGCATGATCGGTGCCCCCGGCGACATATGCATCGTCGTACTGATCATATAATACGCATTCCCAACCCGGATAATATCCTCATCTGGTACATCGGAAAATATGACGGGATTGGAAAAGGTACCATCTCCGCGATCTGAAGTAAACGCCTTCACGTAATCTCCTCCCCTGGCAAATGCGATACACAGGGCAGCTGCAAACAACACCGCCATACTTTTTCGTATTATTTTTCCACTCATTCTGCTCTCTCCTTTCAACTGATCTTTGCCTTCTCTGGCAATCCTTTTCCCCGCAACAGCTTTTTGTATTTCTTATACTTTGTTTTGGGAACTTTTACCACTGCCTTTTTTGAGATTCCTTTAAAAGCCTTTGCACCAATTTTTTGTAACTTTTTGCATTGAATCGTAATGCGCCTGAGATTTTTACAGTTTATACATGCTTTCTTCTCTATTTCGGTAACGTAGTACACCTTTCCCCCGATCTTCACAGAAGAAGGAATTGTGAGAGATTTGCTGCTTTTCTTTTTTAATCCCACAAAGGAAACCTGTTTTCGGGTCACATTTCTTACCCGGTACTTATTCTTTCCAATGGTATATACCTTTCCTTTTTTGGCTTTACCAGGATCTGTTGGTTCCCCGGTATCCTGAGGGGGGATCACAACAGGACTTTCCGGCTTGGACGACGGGGCAGCTGTGAATATTGGTTCCTCTTTCTCACCTTTTACCTGTATGTTCATGGTAATCTGTCTGAGATCATCGGACAAAATCTGTTCGGGAGTCATATTGAATACCGGAAATCCATCGGCGCCAAAATGTACGCTGTTGGCATAGGCGTGCCGCCCTGGATCTGTCAATCCGTATTTGTTATCCCCCGTGGTGCCTGGATAGGAATCATCCCAATCTCTCGCATGATACACAATGACAGGATTCCCATTTTCATCCACGGTAAAGCTGTTGTGTCCCGGTCCAAAGATTCCTTTGTACTCACCTTCCTCCGTGGTATCTTTCGTGAATACCCCTTCTTTCACGGTGCTGGTCAGATCCGCCGTCGTCAAAAGGGGAGCCTGGTATTTGTGCCAGCTCTCCGGATCCATCAGATCATCCTTCAGGTCTGCATAGACAAGACATACGCCATAATGCATATCCACGGTGGCACAGGAATAGGTTACAAAGATCCTCCCGTCATGAAGAAGCACCCCCGGTCCCTCTTCGATATCCTGTTTACTTCCCAGGTTCCTCTCAAAGGCCCGGTCTGGACCGGATATCTGAACTCTCGGACCCGTCGGCGTCGTCAGGTCCTCCGGGTCTACCGTGGTGATAAATATCTTAGTGTCTCTCGGAGTGACATAATAACATTTTCCATCGTGCTCAAAATATGTAGTGTCAAAGGCCCCTACTTTTTGGTTATCCGTGGTCTCACCGATATATCCATCGTACTTCCAGTTATTCTTATCCATCAGGTCATCGCCCTCACAGGTAAAGATGCATTGGGCCCAGCCGTCATTTTTCGTCGTTCCATCCACAGTACTCTTTACGGTACCCATGGCAATGATACGCCATTTTCCCCCTATGAAATGAAGTTCCGGCGCCCAGTACCAGCCCGTGATCACATCCTTCCGGTCATCCGACATCTGGACAGTCTTATTAGTCCATATATCCACCTCTTCTGCATCCGTCAACCCGTTGATGGAACCGGCTTTTCGTAATACGATGGTATTGTAGGCGCCGCCTCCTGCTGCCGATTTTTCATTCAAATTGGACCCGGTCAGATAATACATACCATCCTGCTCGTTGTATGCCACAAAGGGATCCGCACGAAATCTGGCAAGTGGTGATTGATAGGTGCCGCTTTTTACTGTTCCCTGTATCTGGTAAGTTCCTTCCCGCAAATTCGCCAGATCAAAGTCCATATGGGAAAGATCCCAGTCAACTCCCATTTTAGCGGTAGATCCGTCGCTGTACTCCACCTCCACCTGTTTCGGCAGCTCCACCTGCTCTCCTTCTTTTATGACCCGGTCCTCGGCACCATGGACCGCCACGCTCCCTATCTTCCCGTATTTTTTATGGATCCTGTCGTATTCCTCCTGAGTCAGTTCAAAAACAGCCGCCTCTTCTTTCTGTGCATAAGCAGGAAGATCCGCCGTCACCTCTTCTTTTTGATACTCTGTTTTTTCCGGGTCAGAAAAAGATGAAAAATCTTCTGTCGTCGTCAGATAGGAATTTCCATCTCCACCTTCCCAGTAAACGCGATACATCTTATTCTCAGAATCGTAGCTTACCCACGGATTTTTTACGACAATGCCCTTTTTGTTTAACGTCAGCACACGTTCGTTTTCAAAGAAAATTAAGTCTTTGGAATCACAGAGAAAAATCTGATCTTTTGAGTTATTGACAGATGCCAGCAGCCCATAGCTTCCATCTGCTTTCCGAAAAATCACCGGAGAACCCAGTGAGTGAAATCCTTTGGGGTAATAGACTGCCTTATCGTTATTCAATCCCTCAAAATGAACCCCATCCTTTGACAGACCATAATATAATACGTCTGTCCTGCAGGTGTCCGTATAAGTTCCCGACGGAAACTGTGCGTGTTCTACCCCCATGTTGTTTTCATATGCTGCCACATATACCGCCAGATACCCTGCCGGCTGTTCTTCTGCCTCAGCCTGTCCGGGCGGCACCATCACCCCCATTGCTGAAAATATCATTCCCATACTGAGAGCAATACAGGCAACTGTTTTTTTCCATTGTTTCATATTCAGGACCTCCTCGCATAAATTTGATAAATTACCATATTTAATAAACTTCAACACGCTTTCATATTACCAATATAATACTATATATATGCATATCAGTCCATGATTTATAATAACATAAAACTTGATTTATTATAATATGTTTTATTATTGAGAGGGCGGGCCGCGCAGCAGATCTGCAGATATAGAATATTGAGCCGCATTGCAGAACGACGCCGGCTTGAACTTTGTTTCAAACCGACGCCGTCAGATCACCTCCATGGTGCGAATCAGCACCACCAGGCTACCTATATTTTTCCCCGCACATCTCGATAAACATTGTGTGGATGACAGGATTCCGGTCCAGCTCCGGATGAAAGGACACCGCGATCTGGTTTTTATAACGGACTCCTGCAATATGCCCGTCCACTCTCGCCAGCACCTCCACACCAGGTTTTACCTCTTCAATATAGGGGGCCCGGATAAAAGTCATAGGAACCTTCCCAAGATCCCCAAACTCCTCCTCCGCATAAAAACTGCCCAGCTGTCTGCCATAAGCATTCCGTCTTACAACCGCCGGAAGCGTCCCAAAATGTACCGTTCCACTGTCTATGATCTTTTCTGCCAGAAGGATCAGACCAGCGCAGGTAGCAAGCACCGGCATCCCATCGGCAATCTTCTCCTTCAGCCTGTCATACATATCCAGCTCCCGGATCAGCTTCCCCTGGACAGTGCTCTCACCTCCCGGCAGGATCAGGCCATCAAAAGTTTGTTCCACATCCCGTCCCTGTCTAAGCTCCACACATTCTACTCCCAACTCTTCTGCCACCCGGATATGCTCCGCAAAAGCACCCTGGACGGCAAGTACTCCGATCCGCATCACCTTACTCCTTCCCGTCTCCCAGCGCAGGCGGATATGATTATTTTCCCCGCTCTGCCATTAAAAGCTCAATCTCCTGCTCGTTGATCCCCACCATCGCTTCTCCCAGATCTTCTGAGAGCTCAGCGATCAGCTTGGAATCTGTATAATTGGCAACCGCCTTCACGATCGCCTGGGCACGCTTCGCCGGATTGCCAGACTTGAAAATACCGGATCCCACAAATACACCTTCCGCTCCCAGCTGCATCATCAGCGCCGCATCCGCCGGCGTCGCCACTCCGCCAGCGGCAAAATTTACCACAGGAAGCCCTCCTTTGTTATGGACATACTGCACCAGCTCAAAAGGTACCTGAAGATTTTTTGCCTCATCAAACAACTCATCTTCCCGCAGGGAGGTAAGTTTTGTCATCTGGCGGTTCATCATCCGCATGTGACGGACTGCCTGTACCACATCCCCGGTTCCCGGCTCTCCCTTGGTACGGATCATGGCAGCTCCCTCACTGATGCGCCGCAGTGCCTCTCCCAGATCTTTGGCACCACACACAAAAGGCACTTTGAACTTTGTTTTATCAATATGATATTTGTCATCTGCCGGAGAGAGCACCTCGCTCTCATCGATGTAATCGATCTCAATGGCTTCCAGAATCTGCGCTTCCACAAAATGCCCGATGCGGCATTTTGCCATAACCGGTATAGACACCGCCTCCTGGATCCCCTTGATCATCCCGGGGTCGCTCATCCGCGCCACGCCTCCCGCCGCCCGGATATCTGCCGGTATGCGCTCCAACGCCATAACCGCACAGGCTCCCGCCTCTTCTGCAATGCGCGCCTGCTCTGGTGTCGTCACATCCATAATGACCCCGCCCTTAAGCATCTGCGCCAGTTCCTTGTTTAATTTATATCTCTCATTCATTGGAAATCCTCCTGATCCTGTTTACGAACATGTTCATGACAAACTATACTCTACATGTGGTATTTTTAAAATATCCAATTTCATTTAATTTTAGATGCCAGATAAAAAGGGCTGGCTGAAAACCGCAGCCCTATAAAAAACACTTCGTGTTTTTCGCTCCGCAGATGTCGAATTTTCCTATAAAATTAAAAAGACCCGGCTGTAAAGCGCAGGTCTCTGAAAAAAGTCACCATATAATATAATTTTTATACCACCGGTTTCCTTCGCAGGCGGAGCCGCACAAATACCCAGATCCCGGTTCCAACTACAGCGATCACCCCGGCAAGCATCTGGGAGACGGCGATTCCCGTCGAACCAATCTGCAGCTGGTCTGTGCGAAGCCCTTCGATCCACACACGTCCCAGGGCATATCCCACCATATAAAGGATAAATATTTCTCCATTGAACTTCTTTTTCTTGATCAGCACCAGAATCAATATAAGGACGCCCACATTCCACAATGACTCATAAAGAAAGGTAGGATGTACCTGGATGTAACTGACACCGTCAATGGTCTGCATATGTTCCCGCATCCTATCGGTAATGCTGGCAGGATTTACTTCACTCACCTTCAGGCGCATGGCAAATAATCCGTTGGTATACTCCCCAAATGCCTCCCTGTTGAAAAAGTTCCCATACCGCCCTATGATCTGTCCCAGTATCAATCCTGCCACTGCTGTATCCGCCAGCAGAAAGAAATTGTATTTTTTCACCCGGCAGTATATGACCGCCGTTAAAATTCCCGCAATTACGCTTCCATACAGCGCCATTCCTCCCCCTCGGGTATTAAAGATCTGCAATAGATCATCCTTATAAGAGTCCCAGCTAAAGATCACATAATACAGTCTGGCACCGATCAGCGAAAAAATAATGCCATAGATCGCAAAATCCATATACGTTTCCTTGTTCTGTCCCGTCCTCTTTGCCTGCAGGCAGGCGATCCAGAGACCAGCCATCATACTGGCTGCCATAATAATGCCGTAAAATGCAATGGTAAATCCCCCAATGGTAATTCCTTTGGGAAGTTCCGGTATAAAGATCCCAAGATTGGGAAAGGCAATATCTGCTCCGTTCATGTTGATTCCTCATTTCTGCGCTGCTTTTGCGCATCAAGCAATGTTTGTGCAAGCAACGCGCAGTCACAAACTTGCCACACAAACATAGTTTGTGTTGTGAAACAATTTATTTTTCACACTTCCTTCTTTCTATCTTTTTGGACCGGCATGTCACACATTGAACCGGAACAGCACGACATCTCCATCCTGAACCACATATTCTTTTCCCTCGGAACGAACCAGTCCTTTTTCCTTCGCTCCGTTGTAACCGCCATTTTCCACAAGATTTTCATAACTTACCACCTCGGCGCGGATAAATCCCCGCTCAAAATCCGTATGGATCTTTCCTGCTGCCTGGGGTGCCTTCGTTCCTCTGGTGATCGTCCACGCCTTGGTCTCCTGCTCCCCGGAAGTCAGATAGCTGATCAGCCCCAGCAGACGATAGCTTGCTTTGATCAGTTTTTCCAGACCGGATTCTTCAAGCCCCATATCTTCCAGAAACATTTTCTTCTCGTCTTCATCCAGTTCTGCGATCTCCTGCTCGATCTGGGCACAGATCACAAATACCTCGGAATCCTCTCCCTTGGCAAACTCCCGCACCTTTCTGACCTGCTCATTGGAAGCCCCATCATCTGCCAAATCTTCCTCTGCCACGTTCGCTGCATAGATCACCGGCTTTGACGTCAGAAGATTATACTCTGAAAACCATGCTTCCTCGTCCTCATTCTCCAGTTCAAAATTCTTCGCCAGATGTCCTTCTTCCAAAAATCCTTTCAGGCGGTTCAGCATGTCCACCTCGCCAGCCAGCTTCTTATCCGCTCTGGCGGCCTTTACGCTTTTTGCGATCCTCCGCTCTAAAATCTCTATATCCGAAAAAATCAGCTCCAGATTGATCGTCTCGATATCCCGCAGCGGATCGATGCTTCCATCCACATGAACAATATTGCTGTCCTCAAAGCACCTAACCACATGTACGATAGCGTCCACTTCCCTGATATTGGACAAAAACTGATTTCCCAGTCCCTCGCCCTTGGAAGCCCCTTTGACAAGTCCTGCAATATCGACAAACTCGATCACCGCCGGCACAGTCTTTGCCGAATGGTTCATCTCAGAGAGCACCTCCAGCCGTTCATCCGGCACTGGCACCACTCCCACATTGGGGTCAATGGTACAGAAGGGATAATTGGCCGATTCTGCTCCAGCTTTTGTCAGAGAGTTAAATAATGTACTTTTCCCTACGTTGGGAAGACCTACGATTCCGAGCTGCATAACATATTTACCTTTTCAGAAACGCCTTATTAATATAGGTTTCTGCCTTTCTATGTATTTTAACTGAATATTTGTCATTCATTTTCACAAGATCATGTTAAAGTGTACCATAAACGGGTGGAAAAGTAAACGGTGGAATTTCTTCTAATCCTTTATTCTAATCCTTTATCCTAATCCTTTATTCAGTTCCGTATCCAGCTCTGCCACATTAACCATCTCTTTCGCATACTCATACAGCTCATCATTTACAACAAATGCCCACACCATATGCATTAACCGGATACTGCTGATTTGAACCCGAACCATTGGATAATAGCGCTCATAGGTCTCCGGATATTTTTCAATCTCAGAAAAAATTGTCATCCACTCACAATCACGGAGTAAAAGGTGGCGATTCTGCTCAATCAAATATCTACAACGTTCCTCATGCGTTCCACTCTGGGATTGTGCGCTGAATCAAACAAAAATTCAGCCATCAATGTTCCAATTCCATAGGGTTGCTCCGAATTCTGACATATCTCCAGATAGTCCTCTGTACCTTTTTCTTTTATATAAATCTTTGCATCCATGACAGACTGAACAAATCTTTCGTACTCAATCTCCTCTACTGTTTTTGTGCAAGCATTTCCATTATTAACTCATATCGTTCAAAAAGTTCTCTATTTCCTCACTAAATTTTTCCGCTATTATGAATGTATTATCAAAATATCTCTTAGGCAACATAATTTTCTTCATCATATTTTCTATCTTTAAATTCATAAAACCTCTGCATCATTGAACTGCAGAAAAGCATCCAACTTGGAAGCCCAGTCCTCCATTGTCATCGGAATATGCCGCCTTGCCTGTCTGGTCGCATAATCCAGATACATCGTGACAATCTCATTCAGTTCCTGCATTTCATCCGCGGAGACATAATTCTTTGCTACAGATACATCCGCCTTTAATCTAATACCTTTGTCGCCCATTGGCGAAACTGTGTTGCCCTGACAGAGTTCGTCCGATATCCCACCGCAATAATGGCTGACAGAGAATAAAATTTGTATTGATATGTTTTTCCATCATCTGCAGTTTGTGCAAATTTTGCACAAACTGATTCCTCTGATAATTCTTCACTTTCAAAAATATTTTTTATATGCTTTGTAACCACACTTCTTTCTACGTCAAAAAGCTGCGCAATTGCCTTCTGTGTCAACCAGACATCATGATTTTGCACCCGCACCTATTCAACTCTTTCTATTTTTCCAAAATGGTTTCTGTTTTTTAAGAAACCTGGTACAGATTGCACTTTTTGAGGTATATTTTGCAAATGACGGAAAAACCATCAACCTTTTTGAACTTCAATCAAGATTGATGGTTTTCATATCCATTATTTTCTTTCTACTTGTATCAGGGCTTATGGTAATATTATCCGTGCTCCATTGTACTCCGTCAAACTACTTTTACCGTTACCCTGACCTTCTTTGAGCCCACGCGGATGACGACCTTCTGCGTCCCCTTCTTCTTTCCTTTCAGTGTCACGATCACCTTCTTTTTCTTTGCCGAACTCTTTGCGAGACTGACAATGCGGGAAGAGACCCTGACCGCATCCGTCGTCGCCTTTTTCTTGTTCTGTGCCGTAACATTCAGCGTGAATTTCTTTTTTCCTCCCTTTTTCAGTACAAGAGTTTTTACCTTCGTCTGGAGTTTCTTTGTCTTATTCTGCACCCTGACTTTTATCACTGCCGAAACGTCATTGCCTGACGCATCCTTTGAACGCAGGATAACCAAAGCAGCAGAACCTCTGACCGCCTTTTTATCCGCACTTACAAGCACCTGTGACCCCTGGATCTTTGCTGAGATCTTTTTGTTCCCGGATACGGACACCGTCACATCTGCCAGTCTTCCCGCACCCATCACATCTGCCACTGCCTGGTACGCTGCTGACACGGTTTTGCCTGGTACCACGACCAGTGATTTCTTCCCGGGCACGATGCTTTTCGTGCCTGCCGCCACCCCGGGGACTGCCACGCCTGTACCGGGGCCTCCCATCTGCCCCGGCGCTGCTGACTGACCCGGTGCTGGTATCTGGCCCGGCGCTGCTGACTGGCCCGGTGCTGCTGACTGACCTGGTGCTGGTGTCTGACCCGGCTCTGGTGTCTGACCCGGTGCTGGTGTCTGACCCGGTGCTGGCGTCTGACCCGGTGCTGGTGTTTGACCCGGTGTCTCGGACGGTTCTGGTGTTTTTGCCGGCTCCGGTGTCTTCTCTTCGCCCGGCGTCCCGGTCGGCTCTGGCGTACCACTCACATCCGGTGTCGGTGTCGTCTCTGTCCCGGACTGCCCTGACACCCCGACTTCGACAGACGCCTCCAGTCCCGTCTCCGGCCATCGTGCCACGATCGTTACCGTCCCCTCTTTCTTTCCGGTCACAGCACCCGTCTCATCAACAACGGCTATGTCTGAATCCGAAGATGTATACTGGATGTTTCCGGCGAGTTCATTCCATGGCGCCGCTTTTGCCTGCAGCGAGACCGTCTCCCCGGCTTTCAGTTCCAGACGGGAACCGTTTTCAATCTGCGCACATACCGGTACCAGTGAAACCATCTGTCCATTCGTCTGTGCCACGGTCGCCTTGCCATCGCTCACACTCAGGCAGAACTCCATGACGCCCCATTCGCTAAAATCATTGATCTCCGGCGTAAATGCGATCGTCAGCGTCTGCTCCTGCCCGGAAGCAAGCGCCGGAACCGAAATCTTACCGTATTCTTTGCGGTCAGCTCCTTCCACATCCGGGGATTGGAGTGTCGCTTCACATGCCTCTGATTTCGCATTCCCCACATTCTTCACCACGGTTTTTACATACGGCCTGCCCTCTTCCCACACAACCTTCGTGCCGGTAAAAGAAAGACGGCTCTGATGTGAAATCCTGCATGTTCGTTCCACCGTGCGTCCGTTTTCCGTGACACTTATCTTAATATCCGTTTCGGCATCGCTTTCCGGTATCGTCCACGGAACGCGCACCTCCATACATTCACCGGTTTTCACTACGGCGTCCACATGGTTGTCTTTCTCACCAATGATGTTTTCCGCCCCGTCTGTCACCTGGGTCACGGTATAATCAAATCCTGACGCATCTGCCAGCCCGTTATTTTGCACCACAAATGCGATCTCCTGCTCTTCTCCTGCCACAAGATTTGCCGGAAGCGTGATGGCATCGTCCGCAAACCCGATGGAAGAAACCGCATCAAACTCCATGGATACCAGCTTATTTTCGCCAAACTGTACATTGCCCTCTTCATCGATCGACTGCTCATAACAGCTGGATACCACCGTTACCGTACCGTCTCCTCCCATATACAGGTCAGGTTCGTCGATGACTTTATCCCGGTCCGTAATCTGTACTGCCTTTCCAAAACTGCCTTTTTCTCCGGCTGCCCCCTTCTCATACTTCACGCCGTATAGTTCTACACATGCTTTTTCCTCTTCCGGTCCGAAATCCGTATAAAAGAGATAGAGAGCATCCTCCTTTCCGGTAAGAGTGTATGAGGATATACAGGTCTTCCGGTCCTCCTGACCCGTGACATTCGACGAAACGATGTGGAAGT
>CAMTDY010000013.1 GCA_947070915.1 uncultured Roseburia sp. | reverse complement strand
CAACAACGATCAGCTTGTTCTCGCTTACCTTTGCAGATAATGCAGATTTCAGAGCTATTACTTTTTCTTTCTTATTCATCTTAAATGAATAATCTCTCGGTGTAGGAGCAAATACAACTCCGCCGCCCTTCCACTGTGGAGCACGGATCGAACCCTGTCTTGCATGTCCGGTTCCCTTCTGTCTCCACGGTTTTCTTCCTCCGCCGCGAACTTCAGAGCGAGTTTTCGCTTTCTGTGTTCCCTGACGTTTGTTAGCCAGCTGCAATACAACTGCCCTGTGAACCAAATGTTCATTTACCGGTGCGGCAAAGATCGAATCATTCAATTCCATTTTTCCGGTCTCTTTGCCTTCCATATTGTAAACAGATACGCTTGCCATCTGTGTCGTCCTCCTTTCCGAAAGTTATGCCTTTACGGATTCTTTTATAATAACGGTTGATTTCTTTGGTCCCGGCACTGCTCCTTTAACCAGAAGAAGATTGTTCTCCACATCCACCCTCACGATCTCGAGATTCTGGATGGTAACTTTTACAGCACCCATCTGACCAGGCATTTTCTTGCCTTTGAATACTTTGCTTGGATCCGATGCAGAACCATTGGAACCAGCATGTCTATGGAATTTGGAGCCGTGACCCATCGGTCCTCTGGACTGGCCATGACGCTTGATCGCACCCTGGAATCCTTTACCTTTGCTTGTCGCTGTCACGTCGATCTTGTCACCGGCTTCAAAGATATCTGCTTTAATTTCCTGTCCTAATTCAAACTCCTCTGCATTGTCAAACTTAAACTCTGTGAGAAATCTCTTGTTCTCTACGCCTGCTTTTGCAAAGTGTCCCTGTTTCGGCTTGTTGACAAGCTTCTCGCGGATGTCGCCAAACCCTACCTGCACCGCACTGTATCCGTCTGTCTCAACATTTTTGATCTGAGTCACAAAAACCGGACCAGCCTCAAGCACAGTAACCGGTGTCAATACACCGTCTTCGTTGAAAATCTGTGTCATTCCAACTTTTGTAGCTACGATAGCTTTCTTCATTTTATTTACCTCCTAAATTTCTACAGCGGATTGCTTTCATATCCTTATTTAGAGTTTTCGCTCTTTAGGGTTTTAAACCCTCCCGATAGCGGAAAACAATCATCCTAGATGGTTACGGGTGTTCTGAACCGGAGAACCTTCGTAAACTTTTAGGACCAGGGGACTGTGTCTCTTCCCCCCTGTAAGGTTTCTTTCTTTTACTTCCCCGAAGTTCGCAACTGCAAACTTCTAATGGCTCGGCACAGCCGAGACTATTATTTCATTTTAATATCAATTGCAACCCCAGCAGGCATCTCCAAACGGGATAATGCATCTACTGTCTTCTGTGATGGCTTAAGCACATCGATCAGTCTCTTGTGAGTCCTCTGCTCAAACTGCTCTCTGGAGTCTTTGTACTTGTGTACCGCACGAAGAATCGTGATAACCTCTTTCTTAGTAGGAAGTGGTACCGGACCGCTTACCTTTGCTCCTGTTTTCTTCACTGTCTCGATCAGCTTTGCAGCCGCGAAATCGATCAACTGATGATCGTATGCTTTTAAAATGATTCTCATTGTCTGTTGACTTGCCATAAAAAAAGCCGCCTCCTTTTCGTACTTGAAAAATAATGTTAGTACGACAAGTGGTGACTGTACACTCATCCGTGTGTGTCATGCCGGTTCACACAAAATTCCGCCTTGTCAGCGGAAATCCGCCCTATTGGGCAGTTGATACACACGTTTATCTGTTCTCAGACAGAAACTATGGTTCGTACAGTGACTTGCCGTCAGGTTTACCGACTGCTGAACTATGTATTCTGCAGTCTCTTGACATTCGCTCCACGGAAAACCCATCCTGTTCATGATGGCAACCTCACGCTTCTTCGCTATCAATGTCACAGCAATGGCTATTATACACTACATTTCCAGCAATTGCAAGCATTTTCTGAAAAAACTTTGTACGAACCATATTTGTCCGATCTGTCGTTATATCCTTTTTATTTTTTTATATTTTTTTCCTGCTGCTGTTACCGTAACAGTGATCTTCATCTTCTTTTTTAATCTGGAGGAAGTTCTGACGGTAAGCTTTCCGCTCTTTGTCTTTTTTGTGGAATAGGTCAGTTTTTTATAACGTTTCTTCTTATTTAATAGAATCTTTTTATTGAGCCCCACCGTCACTTTCGACGCCTTGGGCACAGTGACCACGATGGTTTTCTTTCCTCTGGCCGCTGAGATCCTGATCTGGGACAATACATCCGTTTTTTTGTTTCCAGCTTCTGGATTCTGTATAACAGTCCCATTTTCTGCTCCTGTCTGCCGGGGTGCTGGCGGATTCAGTATCACGTTTCCGGAAGGGGGAACTGTATCTGATGGGGAAACTGTAGCCGCCGGCGTCACCGCTGGGACAGGGGGAGCAGAAGGAACTGGCGATGCCGTCCCGGAGGGAGCCGATGAAACTAATGGAAGCTCCCCTTCCTCCGGAGGCAGCGTCTCTTCCGGGGATGCCGTTGTCCCTGGGGACACTGTTGTCTCCGGTGCCTTGGTTGTCTCCGGGCTCTCCGTTGCGCCTGGCGTCACAGTGGTCTCCGGCGCCTTGGTTGTCTCCGGGCTCTCCGTTGCGCCTGGCGTCACAGTGGTCTCCGGGAGATCCGTCGGTTCTGGCAAAGCCGTCTTCCGGGGTGGTTCTGTCACCGCTGGCAGAGGCGGATAGGTGGTCTCTGGTGCCTCGAAACGATGCACTGTCTCCGGCTCCAGGGCAGTGATCACCGACACCCGCTCTCCATCTATCACTTTTACAGAAACCGCACCCGGCAGTACCTGGAGTTCTTTTCCCTGGATCCACAGACCATAAAGCGTATCCCTTCCTTCCATGTCAAGCCCAGGCACCGGCTCTCCCATGGTCAAGCCCTCTGTCCCCGCAGATATGCGCAGCACCCCATCCGGTGTATTAAAGTACAACATTCCCTGATGAACAGCAGACCGCGTATACTTTTCCGTAAAATAGTACCCCTGCTCTGCTGTTTTCCAGCGGTATGTACTGAGATCTACCAGTTTATCCATCTTTTCTGCCTTCGGATCTGTCTCTGGATCCCAGCGGTAGATGCCCGGCTCTGCCCCTTTGTTCTTCACATAGAACCATTTTTCCCCGTCGCTTACCAGAGGAGACGAGGAACTCTCCCAGAAAAAGGAATCCCAGGACGTATCTTCACAGGGCTCACTCAATGTCTCATCCCACAGGTAGGATCCCTTCCAGGCAGAATCACTTTTGAGAAAATATTTGTGCTCTGCCCTGCCAGGCATATCCTCCAGGGGATCATCCCAGGTAACGTCCACATGATACCACCTGCCCCCCAGCTGGATCTGGTTCCACATATGGCGCATGGCATCACTGGGAACTGTCCTGCAGGGAATTCCCAGCCGCTTCATAAAATACAGATATGCCAGCGCATATCCTTCGCACACAGCCCGTCCTTCCACGATCAGACTGTAGGCATCGTACCGGCAGGGATCTGTGCCAGACTGTGGATCCCTGGTATCATATTCATACCGGGAAGTCAGATAGTCGTGGATATACAACGCCTTTTCCATGTCACTCCACTCCGGATTCACTCCGGAAAGGATATGATCTGACACATTCTGAAATGTAGTTTTCATCTCTTCAATGCGCGGTTTTGATACGTCATCGCCACCGAACTGGTAGGATGGTGTATAAGACACAACATATTTCTGTCCACCTGCCGATACCTGGTAGCTGAATCTTTTGCTTACATAAAACAATTCCGGCGAGGAATTAATAATATCACTGAGCAGGGTCCTGAATTCTTCCACCGTCAGTTCATATTCCTCCAGATCTATGCCCGGCTCTGTTGCAAGCAGCCCTTCATAGATCGTCTCCCTGGCTCCGCTGCCCTCTTCTGAAAACCCGCGCAGAGCCATGGTTTTCCCTGAGCCCGTCTGCGCGACAGCGGGCTGTCCGTCCTGGATAAGCTGCAGCATTCCCTCTTGCTGCTCTCCACCAGCAGCTTCTGCGGCAGATCCTGCTGCCGGCTGCAGCAGCATACTCAGCATCAGCAAAAATGCAAGACAGCGCGAATAATATTTCTTCATAACCATTTCTTTCCTTTCTTCTCAGTTCAGCAACATCGGCTGGCCCAATGGCGCCACCAGGTTATTGCTGCAAAATAGATACCAGACTTGGGATCAGCTGTTTCTTACGGGAGACCAGTCCTTTCAGTATGACCTTTTCCATATCGTCATGGAGCCGGAAAGAATCCCTGACAACTTCCTCCGCTCTCTCACCAAAACAGAGAAGCTCCGTGCTTTCTTTTACAATATTGGTCAGCATCACAAATGCCATGTTGACGCCCAGGGTCGGAAAGATTTCTTCCAGATAGGGAACAATCTTTTCCTTGATCTCCTGGAGCTCTATGCTGTTCATGGAATTGATCTGGCTCACCGCAAATTGTGTCTCTCCCACCTCGAAACGTTTGAGATCCTGTTTAAAAATATCTTTTGGCTCCCTGGAGCTGAGATCGCTTCCTGCCCCAAACATGTCCACTGCAAATTCTTCGATCTCCACACCGCATATCTTTGACAATTCCCCGGCAGCATCTTTGTCCACCGCGGTACAGGTAGGAGAGCGGAACATTAAAGTGTCGGAGATGATGGCCGCCATAAGAAGACCGGCTATATTCTTAGGAATCTCCACATTATTTTCCTGGTACATCTGATAGATGATAGTAGCTGTACACCCCAGCGGCTGATTGCGGAACAGAACCGGTTCCAGCGTCTCCAGCGTACCGATACGGTGATGGTCGATGATCTCCAGAATATGGGCATTCTCAATACCGTCCACCGTCTGGGAACTCTCGTTGTGATCCACCAGGATCAGCTGTTTTTTGCGGAGATTAATAAGATTCCGCCTGGAGATCATTCCCACATAATTGTCCCTGGCATCCAGTACCGGGAAATCGCGGTGGCGCAGTTTTCCCATCACTTCCTTGATATCCTCTGTCTTATCGGACAAATGAAAGGTCGTCAGATGATTGCGTTTCATAAAGTACTCAATGGGCATACTCTGGTTGATCATCCGCGCCGCCGTAAAAGTATCATAAGGTGTGACAATAATGCTGCACCCCCGCTCTTCTGCCAGTTTTTGTATAGTTTGGGATACTTTCGCCTCCATGCACACTACGATACATGCCGCCTCCATCTCAATGGCGCAGAGCTGGGATTCGTACCGGTTTCCAAGGATCACCATATCCCCCTGATGAATATAATCCTCCATCACATCCGGATTTGCCGCCGCAATGACTACTTCGCCTTTATGAAATACCGCTTCCTGATCGCCCACGATCATTTCCGCCTCTAACGTTTCCAGTATGTTCTTATAGGAAGTCCCTGCAGTGGAAAGAATACTGTTGTCGTACACATCCATATAAGCGGTGGCGATATCTCCGATGGTAATGAGCCCGGATAACTTTCCTGCTTCCGAAGTGATGGGCAGCGTGACCACATCCAGCTCCCGCATCATATTCCACGCCTTTTTCAAAGAAATATCCCCGGATACTCCCTTGGTCTTGCGGATCTCGATATCCCGTACTTCCGTCATGACATCTTCGATATAAAGAGGCGCCGGGGTCTGAAAATATTTCAGCACATACTGCGTCTCCTGATTGATCTGCCCTGCTCTTCCCGCCACATAACCACCGCCAAAAAGCGTATTTTTTAAATTTTCATAGGCAATGGCGGAACAGATGGAGTCTGTATCCGGATTTTTATGCCCGATAATAAACACCGGCACCTGTTGTCCTTCTATCATTGAAATTCCTCACATACCTTTTATTATTTGATCTCTGGGTTCATTATTATACTATTTTCCCCCAGAAAAGTCTACTATTTATTGGCGCAAAGGCACAAATTTACAGTTCCCAACATTTAACATTTACAACAAATTGAAATAGCTATAGCTTTTTTATCCAAGATTCGATATAATGAAATCAGCGATGTAAATACAGCCCGATGACACGGTTCTACCCGCCGGGCTGCCACAATGACTGCCCGTGAACGTCGTTTTAAATGGGGCGGAGATGGAGGATTCCCATGAAAATACAAGACTTAAAGATGAAATTCACAGAAATATTCGGAAAGGGAGATGAACCCTGTATTTACTTTGCACCGGGCCGTGTAAATCTCATCGGAGACCACACGGATTACAATGGAGGACACGTATTTCCCTGCGCCCTTACCCTGGGTACATATGCTGTGGCGCGCCGGAGACCGGACCGCCTTTTAAAACTATATTCAGAAAATTTCAGTTCGAGAGGAGTTTTTAATTCTTCTCTGGACGATATTGAATACTCGACAGAGGCAGAGTGGACCAATTATCCGAAAGGAGTTATCTGGACCTTCTGCAAAAAGGGTTATCCCATTACAAGCGGCATGGACCTTCTTTTCTACGGTGACATTCCTGGCGGCGCAGGTTTATCTTCCTCTGCTGCCATTGAGGTAGTAACCGGGCTTGTTCTGAAAGATCTTTTTAACATTCATGATATTTCCATGGAAGAGATCGCCCTGCTGGGACAGTATTCAGAAAATCATTTTAACGGCATGAACTGCGGGATCATGGATCAATTCACCTCCGCTATGGGAAAGGAAGGACATGCCATCTTTCTGGATACCAACACGCTGGAATACGAACATGTTCCGGTTTATCTGAAAAATATATCGATCATGATCACTAACAGCAAGGTGAAGCACAGTCTGGTTTCCTCCGCCTACAATGACCGCCGCAGAGAATGTGAAAAGGGCCTTAACCTGCTGCAGAAAATGATTGACATCAATAGCCTCGGCGATCTGAATAATGAACAGTTTGAACGATATAAAATACTGATCCAGGATGAGACGATCCAAAAAAGGGTAAAGCATGCCGTCTCGGAAAACCGTCGTACCGTACATGCCCTGGATGCTCTCCAATCCGATGATATACAGGAATTTGGCAGGCTGATGAACAAATCCCACCTCTCCCTGCGGGATGATTTTGAAGCTTCCTGCGACGAGGTGGATCTTCTTGTAAAAACCGCCTGGGAACTGCCCGGCGTGATCGGAAGCCGCATAACCGGAGGGGGATTTGGCGGCTGCACCGTAAGTCTGGTAAAAAAACGAAACCGGAACTTGTTTAAAAGCAAACTGACCGCTGTCTATCAGGAGGCTTTCGGCCTCCGGCCGGAGTTTTATGAAGTCGAGATCGGTGGCGGCGCAGAAAAATTACCAGATCCCGCTTGACTGCTTCCAAGTACAACGAAAATTAAGTTATTCGTTGTACTAGCTCAATGACATGAATTTGAGCTTGGTCATGGTATATACTAACATTATTACCAGCCCAGGGACACGAATCTGAACCCTGGAGCTGACCAGAAGGGAGAATTTCAAATGAAAATATTAGTGACAGGAGGCGCCGGATATATCGGCAGCCACACCTGCGTTGAACTGCTGAACAGCGGATACGAAACCATCATAGTGGACAATCTGTACAACTCCAGCAGCAAGGCAGTGGATCGCATCGAAAAGATCACACAGAAAAAGCCAGTTTTTTATAAAGCAGATCTTTTGGACAAAGAAGCCCTGGATGCCGTCTTTGCAAAGGAAAAACCAGATGCCGTGATTCATTTTGCCGGATTAAAAGCCGTCGGGGAATCCGTGGAGAAACCGATACAATATTATCAAAACAACCTGAGTGGAACACTGAACCTGGTGGACTGCATGAAGAATCACAAGGTAAAAAATATTATTTTCAGCTCCTCTGCCACCGTCTACGGGGATCCGGCATTTATTCCCATCACTGAGGAATGCCCGAAAGGATCTCCCACCAATCCTTATGGATGGACCAAATGGATGATCGAGCAGGTGCTGACAGACCTTCATACTTCCGATCCAGCTTGGAATGTCATTCTTCTCCGTTACTTTAATCCCATTGGTGCCCATAAAAGCGGTCTGATCGGCGAGGATCCAAAAGGAATCCCAAATAATCTGGTGCCTTATGTAGCCCAGGTCGCCATTGGAAAACGGGACTGCCTGAACGTTTTTGGGGACGATTACAATACCCCTGACGGAACAGGTGTCAGAGATTATATCCATGTCGTGGACCTGGCTGCCGGGCATGTGAAGGCAATCAGTAAGTTTTCTGAACAGCCGGAGGTCCGGATCTATAATCTGGGTACCGGAAAAGGCTGTAGTGTCCTGGATATCCTCCACGCCTATGAAAAGGCCTGCGGCCACAGCATTCCCTACGAGATCAAACCCAGACGAGCCGGTGATATAGACACATCTTATTCCGAGTGCAGCAAGGCAAAAAAAGAGCTGGGATGGGAAGCACAATACGACGTGGATGACATGTGTGCCGATTCCTGGCGCTGGCAAAGCATGAATCCAGATGGCTATGGAGAGAATTAGAACATTTCCCACGACAAACTTATGAATATTATTCGCAGAGGCGCCAGTTTGAATAAGGTTTCAACGGCGCCTTTGATGATAATAAGTCACTAAAAAGCTCAAGATACATCATTGAAGTTAACACCGTTTTTTGTTAAAATTGAACTATCAAAATCTTATAAGGAGGAACATAGCTTATGCAACGAAAAATGGGATGGGTTCTTTTGGCTCTGCTGCTTCTGGCCGGTATACCGGCAATTTGTTCCAGAAGCATTCAGGCAGCCAGCCCCGCCGTAACAGTAACTCCCAGCCAGTCAGACGGAACTGTGGCAGTTACCGTTTCGGATGCAGAATTAAAAGGAAAAGAAATTTCTGTCGTCTGCTATGCACCGGGAGCATCCGGAGCCTACAGTGATCTGACAGCCAACAAAGCCTCGATTGTATACATGAACCAGTACACGATCAACGGTACATTATCCTTTAACTTTAAAGTAAAAAAACAGCTGGCTCCGGGATTATATACCCTGGTTGTCACATCGGAAAAAGGACAGGCAGTAAACCAGTTCCGATTTATTCCAGAGGACAAACCGGCTCCGGGACAGACAGCAGGCCCCGGCGGAAACACTGTCAATCCACCAATTCCAGAAAAACCTGTTACAACAAAGAAAAAAGTCCTGCCGGCGCCAAAAGGCGTCAAAGCAAAACCTTCAGGAAAGAAAAAAATAAAGGTCTCCTGGAAAAAGGTGAAAGGTGCCAAAGGCTATCAGATCGGTGTGGCATCAAAGAAAAAGGGAAAATACAAAGTAAAGCTGACCATAAAAGGCGGTTCCAAAAAGAGTGCAGCACTGAAAAAGATGAAGAGCGGTAAAGTGTATTACATTAAGGTGAGGGCATATCAGCTTTCCGGGAAAAAGAAAACAGCTGGTAAATACTCCAAAATCGTAAAAGTTAAAGTCCGCTGATGGATCATTGAATCAGAATGGAGGATTGTATGAAACGAATAACAAAACTTATTTTAGGAGGAGCAGTTCTGGGTGCTTTTTCACTGGTAACTGCCTCTATAGTGCCATTGACAGGAGCCAAGGCAGAATCACCTGACTGGAAATATGGCCTGGGGGACGCACTGGGTTTCAATGAAAATACATATGCAGCCATTGAAAAGGGTACCAAACGGGATTCCTGGCGGGAGGGTTCTGTCACCGCCAACGGTGAGATCGCATTTATCGAGAGCTGTGATCCCGATGAAGATGTATTCATTTTCAATAATACTAAAATTGTCACGGACGGGACAGATATCTATGAGACACCCAAAATCAGTGATATTCTTGACAGCCAGAGAAAAGGCGCTGTCACCCGCACCAACACAAGCGATTTCCCCTGGACCAACGCAGTAAATAAATACGCTTCCAGCGTGTTTGGAACTTCCTGGGGAACCACCTGGTCCCGCCCCTATCAGCCGGCGAGCCAGTATCGTATCAAAAACAACAGCTTTACAGAGGCAAACAAAGACAATTATAACCGCTACACCAACTATGAGACAGGCGAAGTCGGCGCTCAGTGGAAAGATGGGGATGGAAACGAATGGAACCGCCGTTCTTTTGCTTCCCGCAGTGACGATGTCATCGTTACCTACATCGAGGCGCCGGACAATCAGGACCTGGATATCACGCTGAGCATAGACCATATGGTGGAAATGCGGAACCAGGGATCAGTGAATCCAAGGCCGGACTCAGATTACATCGTCACCCAGGACGATAATGGCTATACCATGGGCATGGTGGGCAAATACCCGGATCAGTACCGAAAGGGTTCCAAAAACCGCACAAAGACACTTTTTTCCAACGGCGGCTGGGGTTCTGCAACGAGGATCGTCACAGACGGAAATATCGATTATAAGGCAGAAAAGCGCACACTTACCAACATGAACGGATTCGGTTCTGGCACGATCACCAATGCCAACGATCCAAAGATCACTATCACCGGAACAAAATCCGTTATGCTGATCACAAAGGTAGACCGCCAGGATGACGGCTGCAATACGGTACAGGACGTGAAGGAACAGCTCTATGACCGCCTGGTCAGCGAGATCGATGCTGTCACAGCAAAATACGAAGTAAAAAGCACCGATGAATCCTATAGAAAATTATTGGACCCCCATGTAAAGATCCACGGTGGAATGTTTGACAACGTCCGCATCAGCCTCTGCCAGACAGAAGAAGAAAAAGCCGACCGAAAGCTGACAAATAAAGAGTTGATCAGCAAGCAGAATGCTAATAAATCAGAGATCAACAAGGCATTTCTGGAGAGGATCTACAACAATGGCCGCTTCGGGCTGATCTGTGCCAGCGGATACCATACCACCAGGCTCGGTGCCATCTGGACAGGCGCATGGAAACCGGACTGGAGCGGAGACTTTACACTGGATGCCAACACGAACCTTCAGGTCTCCGGTATGAACACAGGAAATATGGTGGGTGCCAGTGAGGGCTACATCAATTTCATCGTCCGCATGGTGGCAGACTGGGAGACGGATGCACAAAACGTCTACGGAATGACCGATGCCATCAAAGCACCTCCCCGTGTAGATGGAACCGGCCAGGCCGGAAGCTACCACTTTATCGACGGGTATCCCCATCTCTATGTGAATGGTATCACAGACTGGCTCATAATCCCGATCTTTGAATACTGGCAGTGTTATGGAGACCAGGAGATTCCCCTGGGCAAAGATATCGACCTGGAGAGGAATCAGCATGTACTGGACTGGTCCGACGAAGATGTAGCAAGGATCCGCAGCACGGGCAAGATGAAGCTGGTGGAGGACATCCTGTATCCCATGCTTAACAAGACGATGAACTTCTGGCTCCAATATGTAGATGAGCGCTATTATACGGACGGAAGTGGTAATATTCATCTCGACGACGGAACCACATTGTCCGAGGCTATCGCCTCTGGGGACACCGCTGCAAAGTACCTGTACTCACCGGGATACTCCCCGGAAAACTCCCCGGAGGGCGCCGCTGATAATTCCATCTATGCCCTGACTTACAATACAACCATGGACATATCAGCCACCCACGATACCTTATTTATGGCAAGAGCAATCCTGGATGTGGTGAAACCTTCGGATGCCGCTGACAAGTTAATGAGATGGAATACCTTTGAGAGCAGAATTCCAGAATATTTATACGCTGACACGGGAGAGCTGAAAGAATGGGCGACGGAGAATCTCGGTGAAAAGCACCGTCACAGACACGTCAGCCATGCCTATCCGGCGTGGCCCGGCTACGAGTCCCAGACAGACGACAATCTACGTGACGGTATATTAAAGGCGATGTCTTTCCGCTCCGCAGCATATGGCGGAAAAGAAGCCTCTGAATCCCATGGCCCCACCCATAAGGCACTGGTGGCAGCACGTCTGAAGGATTCGGAAAGCCTGGATTCTGTACTGCGGTATCTGATGACCAACAATTATCAGTACAGTTCCATGATGACCTCCCACAACGACAACCACAGTTCTACCTATTGTACCGATTCCGCCTTTGGAATCATGGGAGCTGTCAACGAATCCCTGCTCTACTCAAACACCGGAGAGATCGAAGTTCTCCCGGCACTGTTAGATTCCATGGGAAGCGGAAGCATCACCGGTCTGAGAGCCAGATGCAACGCAGAAGTCAACAGCATTTCCTGGGATATCGCTGCCAAAAAGGTTTCTGTCACTGTAACATCCGATCAGGATCATAACCAGATCTCCCTCTCCTGCGGCCCTGCCTGGAGCGAGGCAAAGATCAACGGAGCAAAGCAGGTGATCCGGTATACCCCGCAGGATAAAGCTTACATTCTGCTTGAAGTGAACAAAAATGAGTCCGTAACTGCAGAATTTACCCTGGGGGACCAGATACGTATCTCCACCTCAGCCAATACAGAACAGAGAGTCTATGCCGGCGACAGCCTGGAATTTACGGCAGACTACACTTCCCTTTCCGGAGAGGCCGGCACTGTTTCCTGGCATGTAACCGATGCCATCAGTAACCAGAAGTTGGATGACGCCAGCATTTCCGCAGAAGGAAAATTCACGGTGCCGGAAAGCGCGAAAGGCAGGATGCTGAAAATATATGCTGCCTCATCCGACGGTTCTGCTGTGTCCAATGAGATCATCCTCAATGTTTCTGCGAACTCCGCTGGCTCATCAGATACGGAAGAAGCATTTATGGCATACGCCGGACTGGAAAAAGGAAACATTGGAATTTACCTGTCAAACAACGGTCAAAACAAGAAACTCCGGGCAGTGTGGACGGCCTATGATTCCTCTGGCGCTATGGCAGACCTCTCGGAACAGATCATCGATCTGGGAGCAAATGAGTATAAAAAACTTTCCATCCCGGCACAGTGGAATAACGACATATACCAGTCTTCTGTCTTCCTGTGGGATGCAGACACCTTGGCGCCATACATGCCACAGATACCGATCACTGTCGGCTGACCAGCAAACAATACATGGGTATTTAAAAATGCTATGCGGTGGTTTTCCCACCAGCATAGCATTTTTTGTCTTTCACCTATGACAAATACTTACATATTATATGAATAAAAGACAAAACAGAGGACTAATATGTACGATTGTAAGTATATTGGAAAAATTCTTCAACAGGCATCTCCTCAGGCAACTGCCAGCATCACAGGCTCCAAAAAGGCAAAAAATCTGAGAGGGAGAGTTGCCTTTTATGATATCGGAAATGCTGTTCTGGTTTCCACCTCTCTTACCGGGATCCCATACCGAAATGGCTACTGCCAGTATCCGGTCCTTGGGCTGCATATCCACGAAGGCCACTCCTGCAGCGGCAATAAAGAAGATCCCTTTGCCGATGCCGGCAGCCATTATAATCCCCATGACTGTCCGCACCCAAACCATGCCGGCGATCTGCCGCCTGTCTTTGTCAATGAGGGCATGGCATGGAGCGCTGTCATTCTCACCAAGTTTACCATTAAAGAAATTCTTGGAAGGGTAGTCATTCTTCATTCCATGGCAGATGATTTTCACAGCCAGCCTTCTGGAAACTCCGGAGAAAAGATTGCCTGTGGCATCATCCGCAGAAACTCTCCAAAAACAACGAACTGATGAAACTGCTTTTCCTATATCAGAACCGGGGGGCGCAGGTTTGAGAAGAATTCAAACCTGCGCCCCCCGGATTTCTGTATCCGTATATGCTTAAAAAATAATATTTCCTCCTCCTGTCTGACCGAGGGCAAAAAATTCCGCCGCCGGGCACGGTCCAACATATCGTTTGCCGGTCTCCAGGAATTCTGTGTAAGCCTCCCTGTGCAATGCCCGTTTTTCGTAATAGATCTCCATCTTTTTCTTTCTTAACAGGATCTTCATCATTTGGTCTTTACGCTCCTTACGGCGCTCTCTGGCTCTCTGTATGCTGAACTCCAGCTGCGCCCCCGCATCGCTTTTTTCCCTTAATACCTCATAGCGCATGCTCTCCAGAACCATTTTCTCACAGTCCGGATCGTTTTTCATCTCCACCAGGGCAAGATCGCTGAAATCTACCGAAAGCAGCAAAGAGTATTCTGGCAGAAAGGGGAACATTTTCCTTATCTTATCCTGAATATATTCCCGGTACTCCTCCAGTGTCATCTCCTTCGGATCTTTTTTCGCTGCCGCCGCCTTGATCTGTGCCTTAAATCCATCCGGTCTTTCCAGATCCTTCTCATTTACTCTCGCTTTTTTCCTGATCTCAATACTCCTATTGTGTGCCGCATATTCAGCCAATATTGAATTCTGCATTGTTCTCCTCCTTCTTTCCCAATCACATTTCAAAAGGAAAAAGGACAGCGCTTTCCAATTCATTTTTTCAATCCATTGAAAACACACTGTCCTTAGTCACTATGGCTTTGTACTATATATATCGGAAACTGTCCCAGAAAATTTAGTAAATAAATCCAGAGATCTCCTTCACTTTAATCTCTCCCATCAATTTCCCAATCTCTTCCGCTTCCGCCAGATGGTCTGAAAATGCACTGGCACTACCGGCAGCCACAGCCATCCGGAACGCATAGGAAGGGTCCCTGCTCTTCTGCCATCCAGCAAGAAACCCGGCCACCATGGAATCCCCTGCGCCCACGCCATTGACAAGTTCCCCCTCTGGCGCCGGCGATTCCAGGATCTTTCCTTCCTCGGACAGAAGAAATGCCCCGTCTCCCGCCATGGACACCAGTACATTTCTGGCGCCTCTGCGCTGCAACTCCCCGGCGCACTCTAAAATATCATCTCTTGCTGTCAGTTTTTTGCCAAAGATCTGTCCTAATTCATCCCGGTTTGGCTTGATCAAAAAAGGATGCGCCTCCAGGACACCTCCCAGTGCATCCCCTGACGCATCCACCACCACATCTATGTCCCTTCCTGCCAGCATGTCCATGATCTCCCTGTAGATACCATCCGGAAGAGAAAACGGAATGCTGCCTGCCAGAACCAGCGTATCCCCGGCCAAAAGCCTGTCTAATTTCCCTAAAAGCCGCTTCCACTCCCCGGCGCTGACTTCAGGTCCCATGCCATTTATCTCCGTTCCCTCATAATTCTTTAACTTGACGTTGATCCGGCTGATACCACTGGTAAGCTCGATAAAATCAGTGGAACAGTGCAACGCTTCCAGCCGCCGCTGAATCTCCTCCCCCACAAACCCAGCCCGAAATCCAAATGCCGTATTTTCCACTTCCAGCTGGCTCAATACCAGGGAAACATTGATCCCCTTTCCGCCAGGCAGCACCTGCTCCTCCCGGGTGCGGTTCGTCGCCCCCATGGTAAAGCCCGGAACAGTCACTATGTAATCCAATGAAGGGTTCAAGGTAACAGTATAGATCATAAACGCCTCCTAAATGAATATTAAAATCGGATCTCTTCTGCCTCTTCGTTCCGCAGGTACGCTTCCACCCTTGGCCGGATCCTTATAAATGCCTGGGCTACAACAGGATCAAAATGACTGCCGCTGGATTCCTCTATGATGCTATATGCCTTCTCTACTGACATGGCCTTTTTATAACACCGTTTGGAGATCAGGGCATCAAACACATCCGCCACTGCCATGATCCGTGCACAGAGCGGGATCTCTTCTCCCCTGAGCCCATCTGGATATCCCGAACCATCCCATTTTTCATGATGGTATCTGGCTACTTGATGAGCCATATCCAGATACTCCCTGTCATCGATGGCACCCATCGTAACATCTATGATCTTTCCTCCTTCAGACGCATGCATTTTCATTCGCTCAAACTCTTCATCCGTCAGCTTGCCTGGTTTCTGAAGTATGGTATCCGATATCTTGATCTTCCCTATATCGTGAAGCGGTGCCGCTTTCCATAGGTTCTCCATATAAACGGCATTGATCACTTCTCTAAAAGAAACTTCCTTGGAGAGCTCTTCAGCGATCATCTCAGCATAAGCACTGGTCCGCTTCACGTGCTCTCCGGTCTCTCCATCCCGGCTCTCAATGAGATTCGCCATCCCCACGATGGTCTTGTACTGCATATCCATGATCCGCTGATTATTCTCATAGCTTTCCATCAGCTGCCGGTTCACAATCTTTCTGCCGCTCCGGTAGACGATCGTCAGACAGCCCAGAAGAACAATCACAATGACAACAATCGCCCCATTGCGCCAGATCCTGATCTGGGCCAGTTCTTCCTCCATATCCTCTTTTGCCGCATCGACCACTTTTTTCGTGCGTTCATAATATTTATTAAAAGCATCGTTTGCTTCTTCCAAATGCTCTTCCATCACCGTGCAGACATAATACTCCGCCGATTTATAAGCGCCTTCACGGCTAAACTTCAAAGCAATATCAATCTGGGTATCAAAACCGTTATAACTATTCGTAACCTGCCGGAACAGGTCTTTCTCCTCCACATCGGTCAGCCGGGATTCAAATCCCCGGAACAACTCGCGGATCTCTTTATCAAGTTCCTCCACCTGCTTTTCATAGATCTCATTTCTGCTCTCATCCGTATTCACAACATGGCTTGCCACCTGCGCCTGAATGCGGTACATGCGCTGATTGATCTCCGATAAGATCCTGCGGTTTTCAATATAACCGTCTATCAGGTTGTTGTATCTGTTGGTGATTTTCTCCATATCCATTAATACGACAAAAAAACACCCAAAACTTATGATTGCTGCAATTATGACGGCAAAAAAGATACGCTTTGTAATACCCCTCACTCTACACGCACCTCCTTATTTCCCTGGTACACCCTTTAAGCCCAACGGCGTAAATCTGAAATCCTGCCTACAACTTATGACTTTTCACTACTTCTCTTTAAGCGGAGCCTCCGTCTCCTCCACAAGATCATCCAGAACATCCTGAAGATCCAGATTATCTTTATTTCCCGAAATCATGATCATGCCAAACGCCGTGGCAGCATCCCAGAAGTTTCCTCCTACATTCTGGACGATACTAAACTGCCTCTGGTCCAGAAGCGCCTTCAATGCCGGAGACTTCTGTACACTTTCCGACTGAGCCGCCTTGACATTTGCCGGACCTTCACCGGTTTCCTCATAAAAACGTTTTTGATTCTGCTCATTGGTCAGCCAGATCGCCAGTTTCTGCGCCCACTCCGGATGCTTCGTGGTTGCATTTACACCCATAAGCTTATAACCGGAAAAGCTTGCCATCTGCACCTGTTCTTCCTGAATCGTATAAGTAGGCAGCTTCGCCGCTGCATAATGGTCTCCATAAGTCTTGCTCACAACATCTACATTCCAGGTCCCGCTTACTCCGGCAATGATCTCTCCCTTTTCCACTCCCTCTCTGAATTCATCGTTATTTCCACTGAAAAATGCTTCGCTGGAAGAGATCCGGAGCATCGCTTCTGCCACATCCGTTCCTGCGAATTTTCCGCTTTTTTCGTTCCAGTTACACTGATTCGTGACTCTGTCAGAATTCAGCTTCAGCTCAAATCCCGCGCCGCCAAAGAAAGAATAAATATACCACCCGCTGGACCAGTCCATATATACTTTTTTCCCTGCTTTCTCTGCCACTTTCAGGATCTGGTCAAAAGTCTTTATGTCTTTTTCATTGAAATATTCACTATTATAATACAAAAAATATCCGTTGGAAGCGGTCTTCGGGCAGGCATACAGTCTGCCTTCACACATGGCACTCTGAACCGCCGGGGAATCTTCCCCACCGCTCTCCGAGACCACCTTATCCGTACCAAAAGTGATAGGAAGAAGCGAATCATGGGAAACCAGCTCATAGAGCTGATCATCCACAAAAGAAAAAACATCCGCGCTTCCCTCTACATTTTTTAGATAATCTCCTTTAAAATCATTTTCATCTTCTACTCCAATATGTACATCGATCTCCGCCTGGTCCCTGTAGTTGTCACAAAACTCATCCGACATTTCCCTCAGTATCTTCTGGTTTGCTTCCGGTCCCCATAATTTTAATGATACAGTTTCCTTCGGTTCTCCCTTTTGACAAGAACATAGGAGTCCACATGCCGCGGCTATGCACAGCACGAACGTTATCCTTTTCCGCATGTCATTTCCCCCTTTAGTATTTTTTCCGTATAGATCAACGATTTCATCTCGGGCCAGCGGCAACCGGCACAGCGTCGTCGAGCTAGCTTTCCTATTATATTATACTACAATATACCAATTAAAAGCAACACTATATATCATTGTTTCTTAAAAACTCCCAGTTTTTTGATACATCTTATCACAGTGCTGCCATGCCAGACGAAAAAGAACTCCATATCCTGCCGCTGCTGCAAGGGAAACCCTTGCGCTGACAGCGAAAGATCATGAAGTCCTGTTTTAGATTCGATTTTGATCCGGAACGGGTTTTACTCCGCCTTTTCCACCTCGACGATTGCCTCTTTTTTCATCGGAATACGGCAGTTTTTGTTGCTGCCGAACTCGACGATCACGACATCATCGGTCATATCGATGACAACGCCATAGAAACCGCTGGTTGTCAGAATGCTGTCGCCAACTGCCACAGCGGCAACCATCGCTTCGTGTTCTTTCTCTTTTTTTCTCTGGGGACGGATCATCAAAAAATAAAATACCGCGATGATAACCACCCATGCAAAAAGCATGTAATACGTTTCCATTTTTGTACCTCCTGAATACTGTTCAGATTTAATATCCTTCGGAACTCATTAAATCTATCTTTTTCTTTTTATATTCTGCAAAACGGTTATTTTCGATCGCTTCGCGAATCTCATTCATCATTGTATTATAAAAATACAGATTATGCAAGACCAATAATCGAAGTCCCAGCATTTCTTTTGCTTTCAACAGATGCCGGATGTAGCTTCTGGAATAGTGGCGGCACGCCGGACACCGGCATCCCTCTTCCACAGGCCGCTCATCTAGTTCAAACCGCTTATTCATCAGATTCATTTTTCCCAGATTGGTATAAGCATGACCATGACGGCCGTTTCTTGCAGGGTAGACGCAGTCAAAGAAATCCACACCTCTCTCCACAGCCTCCAGTATATTTTCCGGCGTCCCCACTCCCATCAGATACACCGGCTTATCCTGGGGAAGCGCCGGCACCACCTCATCCAATATGCGGTACATCTCCTCGTGGCTCTCTCCCACTGCCAGTCCCCCCACTGCATAGCCGTCCAGATCCATTTCCCCAATCTGCTGGGCATGACGGATACGGATGTCCTCAAAGGTGCCGCCCTGATTGATACCGAAGAGCAGCTGTTCTCTGTTCAGCGTGTCCTCTCTGGCATTCAGCCTCTCCATCTCTTTTTTGCAGCGCTCCAGCCACCGGGAAGTCCTCGCCACAGAGGCCTCCATATAATCTCTGGTGGCAGGGTGGGGCGGGCATTCATCAAATGCCATGGCAATGGTGGAAGCAAGATTGGACTGGATCTGCATGCTCTCCTCCGGACCCATAAATATCCTTCTTCCATCAATATGGGAGTTGAAATAAACCCCCTCCTCTTTGATCTTCCGCAGCCCCGCCAGGGAAAATACCTGAAATCCACCGGAGTCCGTCAGGATCGGGCGGTCCCAGTTCATAAACCGGTGAAGCCCTCCCATTTTTCTCACCACGTCGTCTCCCGGCCTCACATGAAGATGATAGGTATTGGACAACTCCACCTGGGTGCCGATCTCTTTCAGATCCAGCGAGGATACCGCCCCTTTGATGGCGGCCACTGTCCCCACATTCATAAATACCGGCGTCAGGATATCACCGTGGGGTGTTTTCATCACTCCGCTGCGCGCCTTTCCCTCCTGGGCCTTTATTGAAAACCGCTTCATTTATCTGTCTTTCCTCCCCATAATTTCGCAAACCGTATATACAGCCACAGCATGATCGGGATCAGGATCGATGCCCCCAGACATGCCTTAAACAATCCTCCAGAAGCGGGTGAAGTCGTCAGCGCCGCAATCAATGTAACAATATAGAGCAGCACCAGTAACACCACACCCGCCATGGCAGTGATGCGCACTCCTCTGGGATAAGAGCTGACGGGCATCTCCTGTTCATTCCCCTGTTCTTTCTTCGGTTTATTAATCTGTTCATTCATGTTCCAGCGCTTCCTTTCCGCCCTTTATTTTTATTAAATGCTCTTTTAATTTTTTCTCATACCCTTGGTCAGACAATGTATAAAACCTCTCATCTTTCGCCTCATCCGGCAGATACTGCTGATCTACATAATGGTTTTCGTAGCTGTGGGCATATTTATAACCGATGCCATGGCCCAGCTTTGCCGCCCCTTTATAATGGGAATCCTGGAGATAGGAGGGGATGCGGTAATTGGGATGGGAGGCTACATATTCCATCGCAGCGTCAATCGCCATGATGGCTGAATTGCTCTTCGGGGCACACGCCACATAGGCTGCCGCCTGGGCCAGCACGATGCGCGCCTCCGGCATTCCCAGCCTCTCCACTGCCTGGGCCGCCTGGGTTGCCACCACCAGCGCCTGGGGATCAGCATTGGATACATCTTCCGAAGCACAGATCATGATCCTCCGGGCGATAAAACGGATATCCTCGCCGGCATAGAGCATCCGCGCCAGATAGTACACCGCCGCATCCGGATCCGATCCCCGCATACTCTTGATAAATGCCGAAATGGTATCGTAATGGTTATCTCCCGTCTTGTCATAGCGCAGCGTCCGCTTCTGGATGCACTCTTCCGCCACTTCTGGCGTAATATGGATCTTTCCGTCCCCGCTCCGCTCCGTGGTCAGCACACCGAGCTCAATGGCGTTCAGCGCAGTCCTGGCATCCCCCCCGCTGATATCGGCAAGAAAATCCAATGCCTCCTCATCAATCTCTGCCTGGTAGCTTCCCAGCCCCCGTTCCCTGTCTTCCAGTGCCCGGCAAATCAATTCCCGGATATTTTCCTCCGATAATGGATGCAGTTCAAAAATGATGGATCGGGAGATCAGCGCCCCATTGACCTCAAAATAAGGATTTTCTGTGGTGGCGCCGATAAGAACCACCGTCCCGTCTTCCACAAAGGGAAGCAGATAATCCTGCTGTCCTTTATTAAACCGATGGATCTCATCAATAAACAAAATGGTTTTTCTGGCATACATGCCAGCATTTTCTTTTGCCTTCCGGATAACCTCTTCCATGTCTTTCTTTCCGGCAGAGGTGGCGTTGATCTGAAGGAATTCCGCCTTTGTGGTTCCCGCGATCACTTTCGCCAGCGTCGTCTTTCCCGTCCCCGGCGGGCCAAACAAGAGGATGGAACTGAGTTTATCCGCCTGGATGGCCCGGTAGAGCAGCTTGTCCTTCCCGATAATGTGCTCCTGCCCCACCACTTCATCCAGTGTCCTGGGACGAAGTCTGGAAGCAAGGGGGGATTCCTTTTCTTTATTTTTTTCATTCATGTATTCCAATAGATCCATGTCTCTTCCTCCCTGTCTATCCCCGTTCTGCCGCCAGTCTTTTCCGTCACTTCCCGCTCCAGCTGATCTGCCTTCTGGGCTGGGACCAGATAGGTAAGCTCCACCTTTTCCCCATATACCGCCTCCTTCTCCGGAAGTTCAAGCCCCGCCGCAATATGCTGGATCTTTCCCAGCCCATTATAATCTGTCACGAAATGCACCAGGCAGCCACGGATCTTTTCCCGGATCACGCAGTTCTCCAGTCCGGCTTTTACCGCCGCCGAATAGGCCCGCACCAGTCCGCCGGTGCCCAGCAGGGTTCCCCCGAAATAACGGGTCACCACCACAAGGACATTGTGCAGCCCCTGTCCCGCCAGCACATCCATCATCGGTCTGCCGGCGGTTCCAGAGGGTTCCCCATCATCACTGCAGCGCTCCGTCTCATTCTTTTCCCCCACCACATAGGCAAAACAGTTATGCCTCGCATCGTAATATTTTTTCCTCACCTGGGAGAGATACACCAACGCTTCTTCCTCCGTCTGTATGGGAAAAACACTGGCGATAAAACGCGATTTTTTTTCTACCACTTCGCCAGTGCCCCCTTCGGCCACAATTTTCAGGGATCCTTCCATGTCGCACCTGTCCTTTCCCCACCAAAAGATCATAATGCCAGGGACAAATCATCCTTTGGCCCCAGCGCCATATTACTAGTTTACTAATTTTTCTTTTCCTTTGCAAGAGTTTTTGGTATACTATCCCTATAGCATGTCAATCATCCCAGCCCGATACCCTGGCTGGATCCATATAGAAAGGTTTGATCATCTTATGAATTATAGCAGAAAAAGTGTGCTGGCGAAAGCAAAATCCCTTAAGTCGCCTGCCACCCACCGCGTACACAAGCTAAAAGTACTGGCCGCCAGACTGATCCTGATCTTCCTGATAGTCTGTGCTGTCACAGGGATCAGCGGACTTGCAGGAATCATCAACGGACTGATGGAGACGGCTCCCAGCATCGAATCCATCAACGTAGTACCAGAAGGATATGCCACCACGATCCTGAATGCCAAAGGCAAGGTGGTTCAGACCCTGGTGGGCAAGGAGGCCAACCGGGAATATGCCACTTTGGACCAGATTCCCGCTCATCTGCAGGATGCCTTTGTAGCAATCGAGGACGAGCGTTTCTGGACCCATGACGGCATTGACCTCAGAGGAATCTTCCGTGCCATCTACAGCGCACTGACCAATGGAGGCGAGTTCCGCCAGGGCGCCAGCACTCTCACCCAGCAGCTCCTGAAAAACCAGGTTTTTGGCGGCGGAGAAGAACACACCCTGGTACAGAAGATCGAGCGGAAGATCCAGGAGCAGTATCTTGCGATACAGCTGGAGAACAAACTGACCAAAAACCAGATTCTGGAATATTACCTGAACACAATCAACCTTGGTCAGAACACCCTTGGGGTGCAGGCCGCCTCAAAACGCTATTTTAATAAGGATGTTTCGGAACTGACCATCTCCGAATCCGCTGTTCTGGCCGGCATCACCCAGAACCCTTCCGGGTACAATCCTATCACTCATCCGAAAAAAAACGCGAAGAAGCGTGCTACGGTTCTTTCTTATATGAAGGAACAGGGACGCATCACCTCCGCAGAATACGATAAAGCCATGGCGGATAAGGTCTATGCCCGGATCAAATCCGTGAACAAGGAAACCACAGCTCTCTCCGGCCCCACATCCTATTTTACCGATTCCCTGATCGACCAGGTGATCGCCGACATGAAAGAAGAGCTGGGATATACCGAAACCCAGGCCTACAATGCCCTCTACCGGGGCGGACTGACGATCCACTCCACCCAGGATTCCTCCATGCAGAAGATCTGCGACAAGGTCATCAACAACAATGCCTATTATCCGGCGGATTCCACCTATCAACTGAATTACCAGCTCACAGTGACAGACTCCAAGGGAAAAGCCCGCAATTACAATGCTGGGACAATGAAAAACTGGTTTGCCAAGGAGAAAAAGAAGGAGATCAGCCTGTACTATAATGATAAAAAGGGCGCCAAAAAATATATAGAAACCTATAAAAAAGCAATGAGCAAAGGAAAAAATGTAGAGGGGGAAAAGATTGAATATGTGATCCAGCCCCAGGCTTCTTTTGTAATTATGGACCAGCACACCGGCCAGGTCAAAGCTATCGCCGGGGGCCGGGGGAAAAAGACAGCCAGCCGGACATTGAACCGCGCCACGTTATCCCTGCGCCAGCCAGGTTCTACCTTTAAAGTCCTCTCTACCTACCTGCCGGCTCTGGACACCTCCGGCATGAACCTTGCCACCGTCCAGGTTGACGAGCCATATTACTATCCAGGCACAAAACGTCTTGTAAAAAACTGGTATCCCGGATACCGTGGTCCCAGTACGATCCGCAGGGCTATCGCTAACTCCATGAATGTAATTGCGGTTAAGACGCTGGAGCAGGTCACCCCCAGGATCGGCTATGATTATCTGTTAAATTTAGGATTTACCTCTCTCGTGGACAGCTATACCGACCCTTCTGGAAAAATATTTACTGACATTTCACTTCCCATGGCGCTGGGCGGTCTGACCAAAGGGGTGTCAAATCTGGAATTAACTTCTGCCTTTGCCAGCATCGCCAACAACGGCGTTTACAACAAGCCTGTTTTTTACACGAAAGTGATCGATCACAACGGAAATGTTCTGCTGGATAATCTGCCAAAGAAAGAAAAAAAGGATTCTGATTCGGAAGAAAAAACCAATGTCGTCATCACAACACCTACCAGCAGGCAGGTTATGAAGGATTCCACCGCATGGCTTCTGACGGATGCCATGAAAGACGTGATCAACGCCGGCACCGGAACGGCACTGAAATTTTCAGAAATTGATATGCCGCTGGCAGGAAAGACCGGCACCACCACTGATAATAAGGATCTCTGGTTTGTGGGATACACTCCCTACCTGACCGCCGGAGTCTGGGGCGGCTTTGATGCCAGCGAGAAACAGAATAACACCACCTATCATAAAACGATCTGGAAAGCGATCATGGAAAAAATAAACAAACGATACGAAAAAACAGATTTTGAAAAACCAGATTCGGTGGTTTCCGCCTACGTCTGCCTCCAATGCGGAAAGCTGGTGACAGACGGAACCCACACATCCACAAGAATAAAAGAATACTTTGCCAAAGGCAGCATACCATCAGAGACCTGTACCGGCCACTAATGGAACATACCGCTTTACCGCATCCTGCCAGGAAGGAAGCTTGTTAAATCCATTTTTAACAAGCTCTTCTTTGCTCATGCGGCTGTTTTTGGGACGTTTTGCCTTCACTGGAAACTCTTCGCTTGACACTGGTGTTACTTCTACTTCACTCATCCCCGCTACCGCAAAGATCTCTTTGGCAAATTCATACCAGCTGCAAACCCCCTCATTCGTCGCATGATATTCTCCGTACTTCTCCGTTTCGATCATATCCACTAAAAGCACTGCCAGATCATAGGTATAGGTAGGGGAACCGATCTGGTCATCCACCACCCGGACAGCGCCATTTTCCCTGCCAAGACGGAGCATGGTCTTGATAAAATTATTTCCATTAACGCCAAACACCCAGGAAATCCGCACAATAAAAAACTTATTAATTCTTGATTTTATTTCCTGTTCTCCCTCATATTTCGTCAGTCCATAGACATTGAGGGGATCTGGCTCATCTCCTGGCTCCCATGGTCTCTCACCCTCTCCAGAAAAGATATAATCTGTGCTCAGATATAAAAGCTTACAATCCAGCTCTGCACATACCTCTGCTACATTTTTTGTCCCCTCAGCGTTTACCCGACGGCACAGCTCCACCTCTTCCTCTGCCCGGTCCACTGCCGTGTAGGCGCTGCAGTGAATGACTGCTTCTGGCACCGTCCGGGTCATAACCCTTCTTACACATGCGGCATCCGTGATATCCATTTCCTCAATATCCACACCTACTGCCTCATGTCCCCGCTTTTCCAGTTCCCTCATTACATCATGTCCCAGCTGTCCATTGATCCCCGTTACCAATACCTTCATTTTGTCAGATCCTTTCCATACATTTTATCAAAATAGCTGGCATACTCGCCGCTGATAATGTTCTCCCACCACTCCCTGTTGTCCAGATACCACTGAATGGTCTGCCTGATCCCTGTCTCAAAGGTGTATTTTGGCTTCCATCCCAATTCGGACTCCAGTTTTGTGGGATCGATGGCATAGCGCAGGTCGTGCCCCGGCCGGTCTGTCACGAATTCAATCAGGCTCTCCGGTTTTCCCAGCGCTTTCAATATCGTCTTTACCACTTCAAGATTGGTCTTTTCATTGTGGCCGCCAACATTGTACACCTCGCCGGCTCTACCCTTATGAATAATGAGGTCAATGGCTTCACAGTGGTCCGACACATGCAGCCAGTCCCTCACATTTTCCCCTTTTCCATAGACCGGCAGCTTTTCATCCGCCAGAGCCCGGGATATGATCAGGGGAATGAGTTTTTCCGGAAAATGGTAGGGACCATAGTTATTGGAACAGCGGGAGATGGTCACTGGCAGCCCATAAGTCCGGTAATAGGCGAGGACAAAAAGATCCGCACTGGCCTTACTGGAAGAATAGGGGCTGGAAGTATGCAGCGGCGTATCCTCGCGGAAAAACAGATCCGGGCGGTCCAGCGGAAGATCCCCGTAGACCTCATCTGTGGAAACCTGATGATAACGCGTTACCCCGAACTCTTTGGAGGCGTCTAAAAGCACCTGGGTTCCCATAACATTCGTCTGTACGAAAATGCCCGGATCGGTGATGGAGCGGTCCACATGGCTTTCCGCCGCAAAGTTTACAACGATATCCGGTCTCTCCTTTTCAAATAGATCCATGATAAAGCCCCGGTCCGCGATATCCCCCCGGACAAATTTATAATTTGCTTTATCTTCCACCGGTTTCAATGTCTCCAGATTGCCGGCATAAGTCAGAAGATCCAGATTGATCACCGTATCTTCCGGATACTTATTTACCATATGGTGCACAAAATTGCCGCCGATAAATCCGGCTCCGCCTGTTACTAATAGTTTCATCATAATCCTCCATTCCAAAGCGCCAAAGGCTTATTTTTTTCTCTGTTGAACCTGCTTACTTTCGGACTGCTCCTGCGATAAACATTCCAGCCTGTTTCGTGATGCGGATATACCCCTTCTTCTTTAGCTTTCCCCGTAAAAATGCCTTAAATTTTTCATATTCCGGAACCAGGTACTCTCTCTGGTTCCCATGGCATGACATGATGTAATCCGCCAGCAGATCAATGTCTGTCACCCGGAGTTCATCGGGATATTCTCTCTTTTCCACCCGGTCAAAAAACTGGGACAGCAGTGCCTCGCCATTTTCCAGGCCAAAATTTTCATAGAGCCGCACCGCAGAGAGCTGGATCTTCGGATTGAATTCTTTTACCAGCTCCTCCACTTCCTGCATATGATGCTCCCCATAGGTGGCACAGATAAAAGTTCCTCCCGGCTTCATCACCCTGGAAATCTCCGTGACAGCTTTCTTAATATCCCGGAGATAAAACAAAAGGAAATTTGCCACCACCTTGTCATAAGCTGCCGCCTCACTCCGGATATCACAACAGTCCATGACTTCATAGGAAAATTTTGCCAGACAACTCCCGGACAGATTCTTTTTCGTGTCCTCCAGCATTCCGGAAGAAATATCTGTCAGCAGGATGTGGCATCCGGCTGGTATTTTTTTCTGGTTCTCTTTCCAGAGCATGCCGCTGCCACATCCCAGCTCCAGCACCTTCATTTCCGGCGCCAGATTCATTTGTTCGTAAATCCAGGAAAACCAGCTCTGAGGATTGCTGGAGCATCTGCTGTGCAAGGTAATCCTCGCATCAATATTTTTCCCATTCTTGTATTGTTCCACCAAATCACCATCCATATTAATGATCCGGATCAATTTTGTGATCTCATCCCAGTCCGGCACATCATTCTTTGCAAACATTCCAGAAACATTCTGGATCGACTCTTCTACCGCCTTGAGATGTTCAATTTTTTTGCGCACCAGGGAGAGTTGCATCGCAAAAGACCGCTGCAGAAAATCCCTGTCATTTTCATTCAACGAAAATTCACGGATCTCTTCCAGGGAAAATCCCAGTAGCTTTAACGTCAGGATCCGCTGTAATCTGGCGAATTCCCGTTGTCCATAATACCGGTAACCGCTGTCGCTGATCTTTTCTGGCCGGATCAGGCCCTTTTTCTCATAGTAATGAATCGTCCGCACGGTTACGTTTGCCCTCTTAGCAAACTCACCCGTGGAAAATAGTTGTTCTGCCACAGTAATCCCGTCCTTGTCCGTTGGATCTCTTCCATCCTTTTTCCATTATAAACCACGACGTAAGGTAATAGTCAATGCCCTTTTTTCTTTTTTTTGAATTTTCTGGGTGGAATCAGGCACTTTTCTCCAAAACCGATCAAATCCTGCCGCCCCGCCCGGCACAACGCCTCTTTCACCAGTTCATAGTTTTCCGGACGTTTGTACTGGATCAGAGCGCGCTGCATCTCTTTTTCATGGCGGGATCTGGGCACATAGATTTTTTTCATGGTCCGGGGATCCAGTCCCGTGTAATACATGCAGGTTGAAATGGTGGCGGGAGTGGGGTAGAAATCCTGCACCTGCTCCGGCGTGTAGCCAAGATCTCTCACATATTCCGCCAGCTTTATGGCTTCCTTTAAGGTAGAGCCGGGGTGGGAAGACATAAGATAGGGAACGGCATACTGCTGCTTTCCCGTGAGACGGTTGACCCTGGCATATCGTTTTAAAAAAGCCTCATAGACCTGGTTTTCCGGCTTCCCCATCGCCTGGAGCACCACATCTGACACATGTTCCGGCGCCACCCGGAGCTGGCCGCTGATGTGATGGCGACACAGTTCTTTCAAAAAGGCATCTTCTTTATCCGCCATCACATAGTCAAAACGGATTCCCGACCTCACGAACACTTTTTTTACTTTTGGAATACTGCGGAGTTTTCGCAGCAGAGTCACATAATCTTTATGGCTCACCTTCATATTGGGGCATGGTTTCGGAAAGAGGCATTGCTTTTTTACACAGACCCCTTTTTTCATCTGCTTCTCACAGGAGGGCTGCCTGAAATTTCCTGTGGGTCCCCCCACATCATGAATATATCCTTTAAAGCCCGTTTCCCGCGTCATCTTCTCTGCCTCTGCCAGTATAGACTCGTGGCTTCGTGCCTGGACGATACGTCCCTGGTGAAAGGTCAGGGCACAAAAATTGCAGCCGCCAAAACATCCCCGGCAGCTGGTCAGACTGAACCGGATCTCCTGGATCGCCGGCACCCCTCCTGTTTTCTCATAAGAAGGATGATAGGTTCCCACATAGGGGTAGGCATATACATCATCCAGTTCCTGGGTCGTCAGCGGCGCCGCCGGCGGGTTCTGCACTACCAGTATTTTCCCAGGATACCTTTCCACCAATGGCTTTGCAGTAAAGGGATCTGTATTTTCATACTGCACCATGAAACTCTCCGCATATTTCC
>CAMTDY010000012.1 GCA_947070915.1 uncultured Roseburia sp. | reverse complement strand
GGTGCGGATCGATTCACTCAGCTCATGGGATCCCACCGCTCCTTCCAGATGAAATGCCGGATACCCCCATGCGGACACCCCGTAGATATCGATTCCTGTCAGCAATAGTCCGATTGCGATCAATATAACAGCCACATTACTTCCTCCTTTTTTCTTCTGTCCTCTGTATTATAAAGATACTGAGCAGCGCCATCGCCGTTCCCATCAACGCCCCCGCAATGATATCGGTGGGATAATGCACATAAAAATACATCCTAGAAGTAGCGATCAATACCGCCAGTCCAAACGCGATGCAGCCATAACGGCGCTTCCAGTAAAAAATCGACACCGCCCCCGCAAAGGAAGAGAAGGTATGCCCAGAAGGAAAAGAATAATCCCTGGGGATGCCAATCAGCATCTCCACTTCCGGATGCCGCCAGCAGGGTCTTGGTCTGGCAATGAGATTTTTCAGCAGGCCATTTCCAAAGATCAGACACATCAAAAGGGATAAAAGCAATATACAGCCATATTTTCTGTGTTCACTTTTCACCAGCAGCAACATGCCTGCCAGGATCCAGACAATGCCTGCCTCACCTATAGAGGTAAAAAATTCGTAAATCCCCGTGAGAACCGGGTTGTGGATCTGCTGGAAAAATTCCAGTATACCGGCGTCAAATGCTTCGATCAATGTGTCACTGCCTTTCTATGTCTTTTAGGAGGCCACGCCTATTTTACCTGAATTCTGATATAGGCTTTCCGACCGCCTTTTTTGGCATATATCTTTACCGTTCCCCTTTTTTTCGCTTTTACTACACCACTTTTAGATACTGTGGCTATTCTCTTAGATGATGAGCGCCAAGTCACACTCTGTCCCAGTCTCAGCGGCCAGACAGATGCTTTTAATTTGAGTTTCTGACCTCTTTTTACGGAATTTCCGCCGGATATCTTTACCGTGGAGATCCTTGCCAGCATATTTTTTACTTCATTCCGGCAGGTTTTTTTATACAGGCTCTCATAACTGTAGAGGGAGTAGCCTGACACATCGGCATATTTTCTCGTCTTGCTGATCTCACTGGCCACTACCTTAGAACTCCGTTTCCAGCCAATATCATAACTGTCCCGCATGCCGCCCCGGTAGAGCCCGAGACCGATATACATCGGCACCTTCGCCGTATTCATCCCTCTCCACTGTTTCAATCTCTGGTCAAATAATTTGGTGAATTTTCCCCCCAGCATATAGGCGTTGGACCAATAGATCTGTGGCACGATATAATCCACATAACCAGGTACGCTGAGCCATGTCTTCACGTCGGCGCCAATCGCCTCACAGTTATCCACATTCCCCGCCGGGCTGATGCCAAAAAGCAGGCTGGGGGATTTCTGCTTCACGGTATTGTACACCGACTGAACCATCTGATTCACATATCCTTTTTTCTTTTTCTGGGATAAAGAGGAGTATTTGGAATATTGTTTGTGCCCTTTGGAAGGGTAAAAATAATCGTCAAAATGAATGCCATCCACCTGGTAACCATCGATCACTTCCCTGACTGCCAGCAAAATCCGGCTGTTTGTCGACTCTTCAGAGGGGTCGTATATCTTTTTCTGGGTGATCCGGTAGGGATTCATCCAGGCATGAAAGGAAAGTTTGTATTTATGCGCCGTCTCTACAAGGATCGTCAGCGGATCATAGTCCGGTTCCGCGTCGCCCATGTATGTACTGAAGTCAAAATTATCCGACTTCCAGATGGCGTCGTCAAAAGCTCTCACATGAAAATAAACCGTATTGCATCCATTGTCCCGGATATTACGAAACATTTTATCTGCATTCTGGCGGAAGGTGCTCTCCGGCTTATTTTTTAAGCCCGCCCCTTTGTATTCATAAAAAGACACCCAGACTGCCCGTGTCTCCTCTGCCTCCGCAATCCCCGCATTGGCTGTCCACAACAGCACTGCTGCCAAAAACATCATGAAACCAATAAAATTTCTTCTTTTTATCATTCTGTCTTCCCTCATTTCTGTAAGTATCTTGTATTACTATTTTTCTATCATACCCGAAAAATATACAAACATATGGCAGTCCAGGGAATCCGCATCAGAGCACTATCCCAGTAGTCCTGTGCTGAAATATCTTTCCATACGGTCTGCCAGCACAGTAGCGATCACTTTATCGGTTCCATATTTTTCAGCCAGCTTCTTGCAGGCCCATACATTTGCGCCAGAGGACGTCCCGCACAAAAGCCCCTGCACACTGGCGAGCTCCCTGGCTGTGCGGATGGCATCCTCATCCGTCACTTCAATGATATCGTCGATCAGTGAGGTATCCAGCACATCTGGGATAAAACCGTCCCCGATGCCCTGTATGCTGTGAAGCCCCGGCTCGTGTCCCAGCAGTGCAGATACATTTTTAGGTTCCACTGCCGCCACTTTCAGGTCTGGATTCTTTTCCTTGAGATATTTGCCAATACCCTGGAGCGTACCGCCGCTGCCGAGGCCGGACACAAAAATATCAACCTTTCCCTCCAGCTGATCATATAACTCCACAGCCGTAGTATTATAATGGATCGCCGGATTGTTGGGATTGACAAACTGCTGTGGAATAAAACAGTTCCCGGTCTGTGCTGCCAGTTCCTCCGCCTTTTTCACCGAACCGTCAATGCTCTCCTCCGGCGGGGTGAGCACCAGCTCCGCCCCCAGGGCGCGAATAATCTTTTTTCGCTCTTCACTCATATTTTCCGGCATGACGATGATCACCCGGTATCCCTTGCGCACTCCCACAAAGGCAAGACCGATGCCGGTATTGCCGCTGGTAGGCTCTACAATCGTCATTCCCGGTCTCAACTCGCCGGATTTTTCCGCCTGTTCAATCATATTTTTGGCAACCCGGTCTTTGATGCTGCCCCCCGGATTTAAAAATTCTGCCTTTGCGTAGATCGGCAGGCCTGTCATCTGTCTCAGGCTTACCAATGGTGTATTTCCAATCAGGTCAATCACATTTTCTATCATTTTCTTTCCCGCCTTTTATTTCCATTTTCTTATTCTGTCGGAAAATGCCTTACCTATCCGTTAATATTTTTTCAGGTTGCGGATATACCGGAAGGTCTCCTTCTCCCCCTTTTCCTTCAGCATTCGCAGAAGCTTCTCGATTAGGTCAGAGGTCTCCGGATGAATCATGCGGCAATATTTCCCTTTCTCAAAATATGCCAGGGGCATATCTTCTTTATAATTCTTTCCATAATAAATCTTACTCGCTGCCACCCGGTCACAGAACATTTCCTTCACATATTTTACCGGCATCTTCACCGGCTCCTTGAATCGTGTCTTCGGATCATAGTCCTGCCAGTATTCAAAATGGTGTTTATTCCTCCCCTGATGGTGAAGCCATGCGATGGAATATCCGTTGCGCTCCCGCTCCTCCGCATTCGGACTACGGTCCCCCTGATAATACCTGGCCCCCTGCATAAATTCTGTAGGAGAATATTTTGACAGGTCGTGCCGCAGCCCCTGCCATAATATCCCGGCATGAAAGCTGTTACGGATCACCTCATGCCTGTGCCTTGTGATTGTACAAAAATGTTTCCACGGCTGCATTGTTCTCATCCTCACTATCATTTTTCCTGTATTTTTTATCTTGGCTTGATGGCGTGCGCTTTTTACACTTACAAATCTGCGCAGGCGGATTGCCAATAAGTTTGGCAGAACTTATATTATCATAACAAATATTGAGAATTTTTGCAAGAAAGATCCTGACGGAATGTCCGCCAGGATCTTTCTGAATATTATAAATTATCCCTTTATTACATGTGGATCATTTAATTTCACTCTGCCTTTACAGCAGTTACAGAAATAGCACCTGTTCCAGTCACGGTAAAGCTGCCAGACAGCTGATAATCCCCAAGATAGGAATCCTCATCAACATATTTTCCAGAGCCATCCGAATACGTGTTAAGCTTTCCATAAGCAGAAATCATATCGCTGCTTGTTCCTGCCGCCGGTGAGAACTCATAGGTTCCAGCTTTCAGATAGGTGTACAGAGAGTAGTCATCATAGTCGCAGCGGATGGAAGTAGATACTCCGTTCACATCATATACATATGGACGGCTCTCAATCTCATAACCAGCTGCTCCAGCGATCGATGGAACAATACTTACCTTATAAAGAGGAAGTGTATAATCCTTCACAACCGCTCCAGCGGTGTACGTATTGCCCGTGGTATATTCATAACCGCCTCCGAAGTATGCCATCTGAGTGTACACACCCGGAATGATCCTTGCTTTGTAAGTTCCGTCTTTTCTTGTGGTAGCGGAGAATGAATCATAATTTCCATAGGCATCCCTTTTTGTATTTCCTGTTACTTCAATGCCCTTTGCCGGAGCTCCGGAAGCATCTTTCACCGTACCAGTGAGCACAACACCATCTACTACTGTAAGAGTGAATGGGAAGGAAGCCTGGCGTGCCGGGTTTTCTGCGTCCTTTACAACAACATTTACATTGTAAACAGCTGCCGGTACCGCTGCATAATTTCCGTTGGCATCCTTCGCGTGACCAAGATCACCTTCGATGGAGCAGGTATCTACCTGAGCAGGAAGACCTGTTACAGAGTACTCGTAGTCACCGGATCCACCAGCGATCACACCGTCACCTAATTCTTTAATATTTGTATATCTGAAATTGAAACCAGATGCCTCATTGATATCCTTTGTCGCCGGGTCGTCTGGCTGATATGCAAGAACTGTATCGCCGAGGAAGTTACCTACGATGGTATTCGCATCGCCAACATAGAAAGCATAGCTTCTCTTAAAGGTCTTACCAGTCTCATCTACTCCGGTAAGCACTGCTGTTGTTCCGTTTTCAATCTTCTTAAACTTACCTCTTACATCAACTCTTGTTCCCTCTTTGCTGACATATGCCTTCAGACCCTCCGGAAGACCTGTGATGGAATATTTCACCACACCAGTCGCTCCAACATCCTGAAGTGCAAAGGAAACATCCTCATCGGAATCAAAGCTTTCACCTACCATTCCTGTTACACGTGTAACTGTATCTGTTACACCATAGGAAGAAGATTCCGGAATATCTCCAACGTAAACCTCTTTGGATTTGTCAACAGCCAGAGCTGAAACCGTAACCTTGACATAAGAATAGCTCATGATGCTGCTTGTATTGTCAAGAAGAACATCATAGGTTTTTCCACCATCCGTAGAGATTACTTTCTCAACTCCCTTAGAGGTTCCATAGGTACCCTTTGGTGTCTTCTTATTCTGAACAACAAAGTTGGCAGCGGTCAGTGCTTTGGCACTTGTCAGCGATACCCGTACTACACCGTTGTCTGGAACCGTGATATCTTTGATGCCGGCACCAACGGTAACTTTACAGGTTGCTTTCTTACCGCTTCCATCGGCAGCTTTCGCTGTGATCGTAGCAGTTCCTTCTTTCAGGCCCTTAACAACACCCTTGGATGTTACGGAAGCAATTTTCTTTTTAGAAGAAGACCATGCGATCTTGCTGCTTACATTTTTCTTCGGTGTAACTTTAGCTGTAAGCTTCTTCTTAGCACCAACAGGCAGAGTTGCCTTCTTGGCGCTGATGGTTACTTTCTTAACAGCAGCCTTCTTTACTACAATCTTGATCGTAGCCTTTTTCTTTTTGTTCTTTTTGGATGTAACCGTGATCTTCGTACTTCCGGCTTTTACACCCTTTACCTGGCCTTTGCTGTTTACAGAAGCGATCTTTTTGTTTGCTGATTTATATGTTACCTTTTTGTTAGCCTTTTTGTTTGGCGTAACTTTTACAGTGGCGGTAAGGTTGATTTTCTTACCTTTCGCAACATAGGCAGTCTTGCCTGATGGTGCGGTAACTGTAACTTTTTTAACCTTCACTTTTTTAGCCTCTGCAGTCTCTGGATTTACGACTGCGGTCATCCCCAAAACCATGGCTAATGATAAAGCTCCGGCTAAACCCTTTTTTGCGAACCTTTTCATACTTTAGTTCCTCCTTATCCTTGTTTTTGTGATACTTTATTTAACATACGCGTTTCATTATACCACTGTGATAGTCAGTCCGCAACCCTAAAATTAAATATTTAACATTTTAGAAAGGTTTTCCTAAGAAAATTATACCATTTTCGGTAGTTCCTTTACTAGATGATCATTTTGAGACAATATTGTATTTGAACACGATCTGCTGACGGATCTCCTCTGCTTTTTCTTTGGAAACCAGCTGCTGCAAAAGAGCAAACCCGAATTCCATGGAAGTCCCCAGCCCCCGGCTGGTTATAACATTTCCGTCTACGACGGCCATCTCATCCACAAACTCTGCCCCTGTCAGCTGATCCTCAAATCCCGGATAACAGGTAGCCCTTTTCCCCTCCAGTATACCACAGGCACCAAGCACCGATGGCGCCGCACAGATCGCCGCTACGGTCTTTCCCGCTTCATTCATCTGTTTCAATGCCTTCATCACCCTGTTGCTGGCTCCGAGATTTTTCGTTCCCGGCATCCCTCCGGGAAGGATGACAGCATCCTGTTCTTCCAAAGAAACCTGCGCCAGAGTCTTGTCCATAAAAACGGTGATCCCATGGGAACCAGTAACCTGAATCGCCTCGGTGATAGAAACCAGCTTCAGGTCCACGCCGCCCCGCATCAAAATATCTGCGGTCATCAATGCCTCTACCTCTTCAAATCCTTCTGCAAATAACATCACTGCCTGTTTCATAATATTTCATCCTTTCTCGCTTTATTGATCAATTGTTTTACGCTACTCTCTTTATAAAAATCTTCCGGAAGCTCTGCCCGGAATACTTTTTCACTCAGGTCTGGAAATTCTCCCTTCATTACTGGGAACTTAAGTTCATAGGCATGGAGAAGCTGCCTTTTTATCTGGCTTCCGGACATCCCTTCCCCATACTTGCGGTCCCCCAGGATCGGATGTCCCAGACTGGCGAGATGGCTGCGGATCTGATGGGTTTTTCCGGTATAGAGACGGATCCGCACAAGGGTATTTATCCCATCTGAAACAAGAGGTTCATATCCCGTCTTTATATAAGAAGCCCCCGGGGTATCCTCTCCCAATATCTCTACCTGATTGGTCTTCTTATCTTTTTTCAGCCATGCCTGGCGGATGCCTTTCTGCTCCATAACTCCATGCACTATAGCCAGATAGTATTTTTCGATCTTCCGCTCCCGGAGAAGTTCCGACATACACTGCAGTCCGCACAGGGTTTTCCCCCCGATCACAATTCCGCTTGTATTGCGGTCCAGACGGTTACAGATCCCCGGCCGAAACCCCATCTCGCCCCCACCGGTGTATTCGAGAAAATATTCCACCAGGCTGACATCTCCTGCCGCCGCTTTCTGGGAAAGCATTCCCGCCGGTTTGTTGATCAGGGCAATGTGCTCATTTTCATAGAGGATATCCAGTGGGGGGGACTCTCTCCGGAAAACCAGGGCCTTCCCCTCTCCCTGGAATCTTGCAGCGTCTTTTTCTCCCCTTCCACCAGAGAACTTTTCCAATGTCTCATCGGATAAAAAAAGAGTCAGTACATCCCCTTCACACAGTATCTCACTGCCCTCCGCCCGTCTGCCATTCCGCTTGATATTTTTTTTGCGGAGCATTTTATATAGGAAACTTTTAGGTGCCTCTGTTAAATATTTCTGCAAAAACTTGTCCAGCCTCTGCCCGCACTGATTTTTTCCGATCCGGATCTCTTTCATTCCTTCCTCCATTTGCGCATTCCTTTTGCACATCTGATCTGGTGCGAAACAAAATTCAGACTGCCAGAACCTTCAAGTATTCTGACACTTTGTCCTGCTTCGCCACAGATTCTTCGTCCCGCTCCTGTCTGTCCTCCCCTGCCATCCGGCGGTAGAATTTATAGAACTCTTCATCGGAAGAAAAAAGCTTCACATGGTAGCCGGAAACCTGGCTGTCCACACCTTTCTGCAGATAATCGAGAATGTATGCTTGCTCCTGTTTTTTTTCGCTTAGTACTCCCATGACGTTTTGATTCTGTATGATAAGAAAATCAAAACTCATGATCTTGTCCGGCGAAGTAAATACATAATCTGTATACAGGACCCCCTCTTCAGACACCGTCTCCCGCATCTGGTCGTACCGGTCCTTGTCCACAGATCTGCGGGGTACCATGACCACCAGGGCAATGATTCTTTTTGCCGCTGGAAGCACCATAAGAATTCCAAGGACCGTAAATATATTTGCCCTGGTTCCCGTGATCAGCAGACCAGCCAGAAACAGTCCCACACCCACCGCTACAAACAGCAGAAGCATCAGGCTCTGAAAGGTTTTTTGCTTCTGTATATAGCCAAACTCACATTTTCTCCCTTTGATCTTCTCCATGTTTTTCCTCCATTCGTTAAGCTTCCAGATACCGCAGTATTTCATAAGGATTTATACTTACCTCCTGCCCCTGGATGTCAATATACATTCCAAAGTGAAGGTGCACATCAAATTTTCCTTTTGTTCCCTCTTTCCCATAGCCGCTGTTTCCCACATACCCCAATGTCTCTCCGGCCTTCACGGTATCTCCCGACGCAAGCCCCTGGCGGTATGAATCCAGGTGGGCATAATAGGCATAGAGCCCATGCTCGCTCCGGATCCCGATGCGGTATCCGCCCAGTTCCAGCCAGCCGATTTTTTCAACTACTCCATCGCAGACGCTCACCGCAGGAAAATATCCAGGAACATTGTTAGAGGTCATGATATCAACCCCTTCATGCCTCCTCTGCCCGCCATAGCTCCTGGCATTCCCCCAGGAATTTTCATAGGAAAAGCCTGCTTCCCCGCTGCCGTCCAATGCCACAGGAAAACAGCTGATGTCCCGGAGCACTGACCCGTAAGCATCCAGGTAAGAGTCTACGATCTCATCCTCCGCCTGCCAGCGGAAAAAGAACGGCACCCGCTCTGTTTCCCCATACATCGACCGGTATGCCAGCTCCCGGAAATACGTCTCTCTGAATGGAGCTCTCTCTGCCAGTTCCTCCGCCTTGATATCAAAACACCGGAATTCCTCAGATTCCGCCGACAAAGCCTGTACTTTCGCTGCCTTTGCCCCATTCAGGATCCATCCTGTCTCCAAGGGTACGCTGATACCTAACAGCATGAGGAAGACCCAGCGGAATCCCCCCCTCTTTCTGTGAAAAATGCCTTGCTTTCCTTTTTTTACTTTATTCCCCACCCAAAAACCTCCTGCTAAAAGGATTCTATGTCAATGACCTCTGCCTTTTCCACATGGCATGACAGCACATCATCAGCAAAGGAAATAAATTTTTCTACGCCATCACTGACAAAATAATCATATGAAGGTTCCTGCTCATCTATGCCTGTTGTATTCAGCAGATCTTTCTCCGTCAACAGTGTTTTCAGGGACTTTGCCGTCTCATAAGCGGGATTCACCAACTTTACATTTTCTCCCATCTCCTGGCCGATAATCCTCCTCAGCAGGGGATAATGCGTGCAGCCCAGGATCAGGGCATCGATGTCATATTCTTTCAGCTCATGCAGATATCTGCCCACGATGTCCTCTGTGACCCGGTCCTCCCAGAGCCCTTCCTCCACCAGCGGCACAAACAGCGGACAAGCCTTGCTCACCACCGTGATATCCGGATCGATGCGATGCAGAAATTTATTATAGATCCCACTTTTGATCGTGCTCTCGGTGCCGATGATACCGATATTTTTTGTCCTGGTGGTCTTGGCTGCCATAACCGCCCCCGGCTCCACTACTCCCAGCACGGGAATGTCAATCCCATCCCGGATCTCATCCAGGGCAAGGGCGCTGGCTGTATTGCATGCTGCCACCACTGCCTTGACATTCTTTGTCTGCAGAAAGCGCACGATCTGCCTGCTGTATTTGCATACCGTTGTTTTGGATTTACTGCCGTAGGGAACTCTGGCGGTGTCTCCAAAATAGACCAGATTTTCTCCCGGCAGCTGCCGCATGATTTCTTTGACAACCGTAAGTCCTCCCACTCCTGAATCAAAAACTCCAATGGGTGCATCCATATTCCATATCCGCTCCTTTTTCCTTCTATTTTCCTAAATCTTTAATCTTAACATCTTTCTTGCGGTTGAGGATCGCATAGATACATGGCACCACAAACAGGGTGAGCAGAGTACCATAGATCAGTCCCCCGATGGTAACGATGGCCATCGGACGCACCATATCCGATCCGCTGTCTGAGCTGACCACCATCGGCACCAGGCCAAGGATCGTCGTGATGGCCGTCATAAGGATTGGACGCAGCCTTGTCTGGCCCGCTTCTACGATGGCATCCAATTTGTTCATTCCCTGCTCCCGGAGCTGGTTGATGTAGTCTACCAGCACGATTCCATTGTTTACGATAATACCAGAAAGCATGACAAACCCGATCATGGCAATGACGCTGATCTCACTGCCGGATACCCAGAGCCCCAGAAATCCTCCGGTAAAGGCCAGGGGGATCGTAAACAGGATGATAAAAGGTGAGAGCAGTGACTGGAACTGGGCCACCATGATCAAATACATGAACAGTACGCCCACGATAAACATCAGTGCCACCTGTCCCATGGACTCATTGATGTTCTCATCTTCCCCGGTATACTCCAGCTCATAACCTGCCGGAATCTCATAATCTTTCAGCGTCTCCCGGAGTTCATTGCTGACCAGCCCGATATTGTGATCGTCGTCCACCACCGCCGATACCGTCATATAACGGGTCTGCTTGTTGCGGTTGATGGATTTGGGTGAATCGGCAAGGCTGAAATCTGCAATCTTGCTGAGTTTTACTTTTTTCGTCTTCTGGGTCTCTGTATCGGTGTACTCGATCTTCATTTTCTGGATGTCCGTCCGCTTCATGGACTCATCCTGATCGTCGCTGACATACACATTCAGCTCTTCTGTATCGGTAGAAACAGTAGTCGCCGTAGACGCATCCTTGATCTTTCCGTTGATCTGCTGGAATACCTGGGCCACTGTAAGGGAATATTTCATTGCCTTCGCTTTATTTACTGCGATACGGAACTCTTTATTGCCTTCTTCCATTCCGTTGGAGACCTCCGCGATCCCCTCTATTTTTTCTACCTTGGCCATGATCTCTTCCGATATTTTCTGAAGTTTATCCAGATCCTTTCCCTTGATCTGGAGTGTGATTCCGGACCCAAACATGGATCCCATATCCATAGCTGAAGTATTGACTTCAATATCACAGGCGATATCCTTTGTCTTGCGCTCAATCTCTTTCTTTAAGTCCTTGTTGGAGTGAGGGGTATCTTCATCCAGAAGTACATACATGGATACAGCATTTCCTCCGCCGGACATCATGGACATGGTCCCTCCGCCGGACATGGCGCCCACGGTATGGATCCCGTCGATTTCAAGGATCCGGTTCATCGCCTCTGTGGACATCTTCTGGAGATCCTTGTCAGTCATCGCCTTGTTGTCATCCGGCGGCGATACGGTGATGGTCATCTGGGTACTCTCCATATCCGGCATAAAGGTCGTTCCCCTGGAAGCCGACAACACTGCGAAAAGTACGAGCAGAATAAAGGAGCCCAAAAGAACCAGGATCTTTTTTCTCAACAGAACCGATAAAAGCGTTCCATAGACATTTTGCACTTTCGTTAGAAATCTTCCCCGGTGCTCTTTTGTTCTGCGGAGCATTCCCTGGGACATGGCCGGCACCAGTGTCAGTCCGACTACCAGACTGGCAAGCAGCGAGTACGCCAGTGTCAGGGCAAGGTCCGTAAAGAGCTGTCTGGTGATTCCCTCAGTAAATATGATCGGTGCAAACACACACACCGTCGTCAGCGTAGAGGCAAGGATCGCCCCTGCTACCTGTTTTGCTCCCTCGATGGACGCCTCTTTCACCGAATATCCCTCTTCGTTTCTCAGACGGAATATGTTCTCGATCACCACCACCGAGTTATCCACCAGCATTCCAACTCCCAGCGCCAGTCCCGACAGGGAAATGACATTCAGGGATACACCGCTGAAATACATCAGCACAATGGCAGTCACTACACTGAGGGGTATGGAACAGGCCACGATGATCGTGGGACGAATATCCCATAGGAACAACAGGAGGATCAGGATAGACAAAATACCACCGTACAGCAGATTTTGTACCACAGAATCCACCACCAGATCAATATATACACCCTGGTTCATCAAAACGCTGATATGAAGTCCTTCCTCGGACTTTTCCAGCTCCTCAAACTGCTCCAGCAACCGGTCCGTCACGTCTCCAGTGGAATACCCCGTAGCTTTTTCCATCGTCAGGGCCACGGCAGGATTTCCATTGACCATGGCATATACTTCATCCGCATTGTCCGTGACTGCCACATCGGCCACATCCGACAGTTTGATGGGATCCAGTCCCTCCAGGCCCATATCGCAGATCACCAGATCCTGAATCTCACCGTCGGATTCCAGCTTATCCCCCACTCTTACGAGATAGGATGAATCTTTCTCCGCGATATATCCCGCTGGCATATCAAAGTTTTCGGCGGAAAGGATCTGTTCTACCATGGACTTGGTAATGATCTTATCCAGGTTCGTATTTTCTTTCGTCGCTTTGGAACTGTCTTTCAGTGCGGTCTCCGCCTCATTCAGCTTTGATTCCCCGCTTGTCACCTCTGACTCCGCCACACTGAGTTTGATAGCTGCCAAAACTTTCTGTTTGCTGAGTTCCTGTGCCGCTTCCTCTAAAGAGATCTGCCCCTTTTTCAATTTTGCCTTGGCATCTTTGAGCTTTTTCTTCGCCTCCTGGATCTGCTTTTTACCTTTGGAGATCTCTTTTTTGCTCTTTGTGAGTTTTGTCTCCTCTGTACCGATCTTTGTAAGTCCTGCCTGCGCCTGGGCAAGCCCCGACTCAATCTCGGCGATCTTACTGGTGAGCTCTTCCTCCTTGATCCCCTGTTCCTTAAGTTTTGCCTGGATCACTTCGATCTGCGCCTTGACAGACTCCAGCTTTATGTTCAGTTCCTGATTTCCCCCCATCGCTGCAATCTGAGCTTCCAGAGCTTTTTTCTGGGCATTCAGGCCATTGAGCCCGGTCTGCAGCTGCACCAGTCCGTCTTTCGCAGATGTGAGGGATTTTACCGTAGTCTCCAGCTGTGTTTTCTGGGTTCTGAGCTGCACCATCCCCTCATTCAGCTTCTTCTCTGAATCCAGGACGGTCTTTTCTTTGGACTCCAGCGTTTTCAGGTTGGCATTGAGAGTCTCCAGGGTCTTTTCCATCTTTTCTGAGTTTTTGGCAATCTCAGCCTCCCCCTCAGCAAGCTTCTGTGCTGTCTCTTCCTGTTTTTGATTCAGCGTTTTCTTTCCACTCTCAATCTTTTCCTTGTTGTCAGAAATCTTCTTGCTGGCATCATCCAGTTTGCCTTCTACAGCATCTTTGACCTTTTTATTCATCTTGTCAATCTTATCCTGCTGGATGATCACTTCTACTTTCTTACGGACCTTTCCGGAGACATTGACAGAGGCAATCCCCTCCACGCTCTCCAGTTCCGGAATCACATCACTTTCTGCCTTTTCCGTAACCTGTGTGCTTTCCAGTTTATCATAATCTACCGCAGCCACCATGATCGGCATCATATCCGGATTCAGCTTCATAATCGTAGGACTGCCAATGGTGTCATCCCACTGTGCCGATACCATATCCAGGCTCTCTCTCATATCAATGGTAGCCGCATTCATATCTGTGCTCTCATTGAATTCCAGGATCACCACAGATACATTGCTGTTGGACACCGATGATACTTCTTTCATATTACTGATACTTGCCATGGCCTGTTCAACCGGCTTCGTAACAGCAGTCTCCACCTCCTCCGGGCTGGCTCCCGCGTATGTGGTCATCACAATGGCGTAGGGAAGTTCCATATCCGGCAAGAGATCTGTACTCATATTCCGAAAAGACAAAAAACCCAGTACCAGGATCAGCACTACTGCTACAAGTACCGTATAGGGTTTCTTTACGCTTAATTTGGGTAACACCTTTTATTCCTCCTTTTTGAGTGCATACTTTCTGCACAGGTTAGGTTTTTGCACATCTCGGGTTTTGCTAAAAACCCACAAATAAGTTCGTCAGAACTTATTTTAAGTCCATCAGAACCTTATTGTACCATAACCGCTTTTTTTTGCCAATGAAAAGTATGTTTCTATTTTGTTAACACGCGTGTTCACAGTTATTCAACACCTGTTGACTTTCTTACAGCGTTATATTATAATCATTCACAGCTAAAATTACAACCAACAGTATTTTACATTCTGTAAGATGCGCAACATTTTTTCTAAATTTGTTTAATATTTTTTGAGGATATGGGCACCGCGGCATCCGATCCACCGCGCGGCTTTGAACCCTGTTTTATCCTAAGCATACTTGATGGAAAGGGGATATCTGCAATGGGAATCGATGCAAGAACAAGGTATACGAAAAAGATGATCCGGGAGAGTTTTATCCAGCTGCTGAAAGAACAGCCCGTCTCCAAGATCACCGTCACAAAGATCTGCGAGATGGCAGAGATCAACCGCGCCACCTTTTATAAATATTATGAAGATGCATTCGATCTTCTGCTGAAACTGGAGGAGGAATTTTTAGAGGAACTTCTTGACAGCCTGTCCCAGTTTAAGCAGCTCAGCATCCGGGAGAGCTTTATCCAGCTGTTAGAACACCTGAAAAAGAGAGGTGAATGGTTTCAGATTGTGGGCTCTTCCCACGGTGATCCCCAATTCACCTCCCGGATCCTTTCGGTCTGCTATGAAAACGCTTCCTTTCTGATCCAGAAATTCTTTCCTCATCTCACCGAGACACAGAAAAAATGGCTGTACTATTTTCTCGCCCACGGTTATGGTGGTATGTTAGGCTGCTGGCTGGACAACGGACTGCAGGAACCCACAGAAGAAATTGCCCTCTTTGCTGAGAAACTCCTTCTCAACGTAACTGCTCTGTCAGCCACATCCCCCGAAACCAACGCATGATCTGCCAAACGCCAATCCCCTTGAGACCGTATTCCGGGAGAAGGGCATATTTATCGCGGATGCTTCTGGCGTCTTCAAACCAGACCACATGCTCTGTTCCGCTCTCATCCAGATATTCAAAATACGGACTTCGCGCTGTCTCATCAAAACGGATCTCTGCGCCGTTCTGGATAGCGATCTGCACCGCCTCCACATTCCCGATGGTTCTCGCCTCCGTCTCCCCGCGCACAAAGGGAAGAGGCCAGTCATAACCATAATTGGGCACTCCCAGATTGATCTTGGCCGGATCGATCTCAGTCACCGCATAATCTACTACCCGCCGTACCATATTCAGGGGGGCGACTGCCATAGGGGGGCCGTATTTATATCCCCACTCATAAGTCATCAGCAGCACCTCATCTGCTGCATTTCCCAAAGCCCCATAATCTTTCCCCTCATACAAAAGCCCCTTCTGGTCCGCCGAAGTTTTGGGAGCCAGGGCAACGGATACCACAAAGCCGCTTTCGTGCATCCTCCTGACGGTCTTCTCCACAAAAGCGGTAAAAGCATCCCTGTCTTCTGCCAGAATATATTCAAAATCAATGTCGATGCCGCCATAACCCTTTTCCTGCATGACTGACACCAGATTTTCTAAAAGTTCATCAGACACTGCGTCACTGGTGACCAGCTGATGGATCAGATTATTGTTAAATCTGCCGTCGCTGCCAAAGGGGGTGAGGGTCAGTACCGGCATCGTTCCATTTTCCTGGCACAGCGCGATCATCCAGCTCTCATCCCTGGGCGGATAGACCAGCGCCCCCTCCAGGGTAAAGCCGTAGGAAAAGATAAAAAGCCGGTTTAAAAAAGGCATGGTCTGCCGCAGAACCCAGTTACTAATATAAGTATAGGCATATCCCCCGGCGTCAATCCTCCTTGGATCTGCCGTCTCATCATACTCTCCCACCAGAAGCGCCTGCCCCACTGCCAGAGGATAGGGAAAGACCAGCTGGTTGTTCCAGATGATACTCTCTGCTGGCACAGAAAATTCCTGGGCGATCCGGTCCACGGAATCTCCCGGCCTCACTACATAGATTTCCATAACAGCCCTTCTTTTATTTCGCGCCGCCCGATCAAAAACCAATACAACGATTCCGGAGTCACCGGGATCCTGCTGCCGGACGGCAGGTGTCATGAATAATATATGCAGCAAAAATCCCATTGTGAACGGAACACGTATCTTAGTTCAAGAGCGGCTTCAAATTTTCGTTGTACTAACACTGCTGCTGCACAAAATGAATAAACTCGGATTCCGGCACCGGTTTTGAAAAATAATATCCCTGAAGATAATCGCAGCCCAACTCCGTCAGCTTATCCTGATGCTCTTCACTTTCAACGCCCTCTACCACTACCTGGAGATTCAGCCGCTTGGCAAGGTCGATGCTGCTCTCCAGTGTGATCATCGCTTTTTCATTCTCAAAAGCCCCCCATAAAAGGCTCTTGTCGATTTTTACAATGCGAAAAGGAAATTTATATAAGAAACCGATATTTGAATATCCAGTTCCATAGTCATCGAGAGAAAAGCCTATGCCCTGCTGATTCAGCGCAGAGACATTATCCTGAAAGGCCCCCATCTGGGTTACCTCGGCAGTTTCCGTGATCTCCAGATTGATCTGATCCGGCTCTACCCCATACTCTGCCATGATATCCAGAAGCTGCTTGTGAAGCCTCTCCTGCATACACTGAACCACAGACAGGTTCACCTCAATAAAGCGGATGCCATACTGTTCCAGTCCCTGCGCCCGGATAAACCGGCACACGGACCGAAAAGCAAATTCCCCAATCTTCATGATAAGCCCGTTCTGTTCCGCGATGGGGATGAATTCTTCCGGAGAAATAAATCCATGATCTGTGTTTTTCAGACGGATCAGCGCTTCCGCCGACACCACACGTTTTTCCTCCACTGAGTAGATTGGCTGGTAATACATCTCAAATCCGTCCTGGTCCACTGCTTCCCGGATCAATTTCTGCACCAGGAGACTCCGGGCCACCGCCCCGATCTTCATATCTTTCACCGTCAGAACCGGATGATCGATAAGACGGGAATAGTCATTGATATAATCCAGACACTCTTTCAGCTTCCCTGCCTGGTTGATCTCTTCTTCCTTCCCACAGGAAAACATACCGATATGGTAAGCACACCGGATCTGATTGTCCCCGATCTGCCATGCCCCGCTGAATCTCTCGTTCAGCCGCTGCAGCACGCTGTCTGCCTTCTCTGGTCCGAAATCTTTCTGAAAGGAGAGCAGAAACTGGCTGTTGGTATAGTGAAATACATACCCCTGGGGAAACGCTTCCTGCAGATACAGGATTACCGTCCGGGCCAGCCTCTCTTGAAAATCCTTTCCCAGAGTGACCCGGTACAGCTGAAAATCATGGACTTTGATCACGAAAAGGTACCGGCTTCCGGTCCAGTTTAAGCTGCTTTCAATAATATCCATAAATGCGTGGCGGTTCAGCACTTTGAAATCCTCGTCATAAAAATTGGCTAATTTCGATGTGGAAAAGAACAGGATCATAAGCGCCACCGTCATGCCAAAACATTCTACCAGAAGCTTTGGATAAAAAAACTGAACCCCGGCACTTACAAGACAGAGCATAATATAGAAATATGTAACCACCCTCTGAAGCCAGGACAGTCTTTCCTGGTATTTGCTGATCATCACCAGGGACAGCAGAACATAGAACAGCACAACAGCATAGGCTACCAGGATCAGGGATCCACGGTAGTACCTTAAATCCTCATCCAGACGAAAGATCCAGCCTGTCCAGAAATTCGTTGCCACCAGCGCAAAAATGCCCATCATCGGAAGACAGGTTATGATCTGAAGCCACCGCTTCCCCATGCCGTACTGGTCCACTATAAAACAGCAATAGAAGAAAAAAGCAAATGCAGTTACGTTGTGCAGCAGAAAATAGCACAGATAAGAACCATACAGCATCTGATAGAGAAATGGCAGGGTAAGCCTGGGGCCGATCACAATGATGATATCCAAACCAATCACAAGAAAGTGGCTCCACAGCATAACTTTCAGCATCCGGTTCTGCATATTATTGATATGTTTGATCATATAAAAAGAAATGATCAGCACTGACATGACGACCAGAGAAGCATAATCAAAATATATGATATAGTTCATATTGGCGTAATCCAATTTTATCTCTCCTTCACAAAGCAACAAAATTCATTCTACAATCCATATTCTTCTTCCAGCATATCAGCGATCCGTTCCGCTGACTTTCCATCCACATAAGAATGGAACATCTTTTTTGCCCGCATCCGCTCTGACCTGCCTGTGTCAGTATCCTCCGCTGTTTCCTGGACAAACCGGATAAGATCCTCTGTGCTCTCCATGTAAGCTCCCTTGATATACGCTTTATAATCTGGAAATGCCGGGGTAAAATGCCGGAAATATTCCTCCCTGTCCTCGATGGTAAGCGCCACCGGCTGATCTGTCAGAAGATAGTCAAAATACACGGAGGAATAATCGGTGATCAGTCCCCCGGAAAGTGCCAGAAGCTCATAAAGCGTCATCTGAAATTCATCCAGATAGGAGTCATCCGCGATCCTGATATGTGTCAATCCGCTGTCCCGGAACAGGGACAGTTCCTGAACCGGATGGGGCCGGAACAATATCAGGACATTATTCTCACAGAGCACCCGGTGAAAGGCTTCCAGCTCCTCTCCGTCGTGGATACAGGGCATACCATAGGGATACTCATTTGACATGGCTCCCTCCATATGCCGCCGGTGCTGGCGGTAGGTCGGCATCCAGACGATCACCCTGCGGTAATCCGCCACCGCTTTCTCCCATGCCGGACAGGATGAGGGATGTACCAGCACATCATTCCTCGGATATCCCAGATAACATAACTTCTGCTCCGGGACAAGGATCTGCTTTGTATAGATTTCTTTCCAGAACTCTGACAGCACCAGGTACTTATCACAGTCTCCAAATTTTCTGCTGTAATTCAGATCCATCTTTACTGGCATTCCATGCCCCAGATGGATACGGATCTGCCCTTTTCTCCTCTTGTAGACAAAGGAGTTACAGTCGATGATATACTTTGACGTATTCAGGATATAGGTCCTGCGGATTGTCTCTGCCAGCCCTGCAGGCTCATTTTCAAAGACAGCCACCCCTTCGGGAATCTCTGGCACTTCACCGCCCCGAAAGGTCTTCATCCAGTACAGGCGGTACCGTTTCTGAATCCCTCTTCTTAAAAACTCCCGGTACAAAGCGTAGGAATTATCCGAAAAGTCCGGATGGCTCTCAAAGATAACAGCCTTTCTCAGTGGAAGCAGCCGAAAAACCACGATAAATATCTTTTTTAATATTTTTCCCATTTTTTTCATAATTAATGCGGAAGTTTTTTGCTGGATTCATAAAAATCTGTAAATTTGTGATCCAGGCTCTTTTTCTCCCGTCTGCGTTCCTCTTCTTTTATGTGGTAGGTAGGTACGAGATCTGAAATGATTTCTTTTATATTAGGAACCTCGTTGTACACCTCTTCATACAGCCTCTCCAGCCGGTCAAAAAAAGCGGCTTCGTCAAACTCAATCGGCTTACCGATATGGATCAGGGCATTTTCCGTCTCTCTCAGCCCCTCCTCATCCATAAGGATCTCCTCATACAGTTTTTCTCCCGGACGAAGCCCAGTGTAAACAATCTTAATGTCCTCGTCGGGTACATAGCCGGAAAGCTTGATCAGATTCCTTGCCAGGTCATCAATCTTCACCGGCTCTCCCATATCAAGAACAAAGATCTCGCCGCCTTTGGCAAAAGCTCCCGCCTGCAGTACCAGAGAGACCGCCTCTGGAATCGTCATAAAATACCGGATGATGTTTTTGTCTGTCACCGTCACCGGTCCCCCCGCCTCAATCTGCTTCTTAAACAACGGGATCACGCTTCCATTGCTACCCAGAACATTTCCGAAACGGACTGCCACAAAATCCGTAGAGGACTGACGGTTCAGCCCCTGTACGATCATTTCACAGATCCGTTTGGAAGCTCCCATGATATTTGTGGGATTTACTGCCTTATCGGTGGAAATGAGCACAAATTTTTTTGCGCCATACTTATCCGCCGCCAGAGCGGTCTTATAGGTGCCAAACACATTATTTTTGACCGCCTCATTTGGGCTGTCCTCCATCAGAGGCACATGCTTGTGAGCTGCCGCATGATAGACGATATCCGGCCGGTATTGTTCAAAAATCTTATCCACCCGGCTGGTATTGCGCACAGAACCGATCAGAACCTCCAGATGCATATGGGGGTATTTCGCCCGCAGCTCCTGCTGGATGTCGTAGGCATTGTTTTCATATACATCGAAAATGATCAACATCTTCGGCTGGTTCGCCGCCAGCTGCCGGCACAGCTCGCTTCCTATGGAGCCGCCTCCCCCAGTGACCAGCACCACCTTATTTTTTACATAACCGGTGATGGACTCAAGGTTTGTCTTCACCGGCTCCCGCCCCAGAAGATCCTCGATCTGGACCGGGCGCAGCTTTTCCACTGCCGCCTCACCATTTACAAACTGATACACCCCCGGAAGGATCTTTAACTCCGCTCCGGTCTGCTGACACAGCTCCAGGATCTCTTTTACATCCTTTTTCGGTGCGCTTGGCATGGCGACTACGATCTCATTGATGGAAAAATACTTCGCCGCATCCAGGATCCGTTCCCTGCCTCCGATCACCTTCACACCATTGATAAAGGTATTGTGCTTGGATTTATTGTCGTCGATGATACAACAGATATTGCTGTCCAGTTTTTTGCTCATTTTCAGCTCATTGATCACGATATTGCCGGATTCCCCCGCTCCGATCACCATCGTATTACGCATTCCCACGCCGTGGACATTTTCGTTGTACAACAGCCGGATGATCCGGTAGGAAAAACGGACGCCCAGCGTCATGATAAACAGAAGCAGCAGATAGATCACAAAATAAGACCTGGGCAGTCTCCGGTAAGTTCCGAACACCGTCAGAAAATGAACCACCGCAGACAGCACACATGCCACGGCGATATTCAGCACCTCACCGAGACTGGCATAACGCCAGAGGCTGTTATAGAGACGGAACAGGGCAAAGATCAGCAGGGTGATCAGTGTATTGATAATGATAAGTTCCTGCAGTGTCGTCACATATCCCTGGGGATAATCTGACGTGATGCCGCTTTTTATGAACCGGTCCCATCTCAGCTCATAGCGGATGAACAATGCCGCAAAAGAACACAGATTGATACAGGCCGCGTCCCAGATCACCAGCAGGATCCGGTAGACCGTAGACAATCTGCCGCTTTCCACATATTTTTTAAACCAGAGCATCCTTCTTCCTCCATAGTTCTATTCATACTTTTCTCATTATTTTCCTTTATTACAATTATTATATAAAAAAAAGTTGAAAAAATCAACATTTGAGAGTATACTCTCAAGAGTGTACTTTAAGGAAGAAACGGGGGATCATTATGAAAACCAGACTACAACAGATTATCTGCTGTTATATTATCTTTTATGCACTGTACAGCGTTTCAACCCGGTTTGTGCCAACATCCGTTCTGTGGGAAGGACCAGCGGCAGATATTTTGTATAAATCCATCATCATCGGAGGGGGAATTCTCTCCCTTTGCTGCCTTTATATATTAAGAAACAACCGGAGACCGGACGCCCAGTCCATCCTTCTCGGTGTATTTATCCTAGTTCTCGGCATCTCTTCCCTGCTGAATTACAAATATGAGCTGACGGGGAATATCCTTGGGATGGCCACCTTTGCCTCACAGCTGATCCTTTTTTATTTTCTGCCAAAGATCATAAAGGAGGACAGGCTTATGCGCTGTCTCCGTTTCACGGCCTTTTTCACTTCTTTTTTCTGGAATATAGCATGCGTCGCCTCCCTCTGGCAGTATATAAAAAATATCCACTACACGATACTGAATCCGGAAGGACAGCGACTACGGCAGGGCATCGTCGACGGAAGGCTGTTTGGGTTGTTTTCGGACCCGAATTTCGCCGCCTTCACCTCCCTGATCCTGATCCTGCTTCTGCTTTTTACGATCCGAAAGACCAATTCCCGCCCACTGAAAATCTACTGCTGGGCAAGTATTGTTATCAATACCTGTTATATCATCATGTCTAACTCCAGGACGATCTTTATCGCAGCAGCAGGCACGATCTTATTTACCGTGGTCCTCATCACCTACCGGCAGCACCGCACTGGGGAAGAAGCCGGTCTGGGTAGATTTTTTATCCGGAGTACGAAGAGGGTGCTCCTCGCCCTGGCCGCCATGATCGCGGTCTACTCTTTGATCTTTTTCCCGCTGCGTCAGATCGGGCAGATGATGGAACCGGAGCGGGCTGTAAATGATATGGTCCGTGAGGATGTGGGCACCGATAACATCACAAATAACCGCTCTACCATATGGAAAAATTATATCTCTCTGTATAAAGATAAACCCCTGTTCGGCTTTTCTGTACGGAGCGCCCTTCCCTATGCGACAGATAAGTATCCGGACAGCTATCTGGCCGAGACCCAGTATGTCACCCACAATGGTTATCTCTCCCTCCTGGTGGAAACCGGGGCCGTCGGCTTTTGCGTGATGGGCGCCTTTTTCCTGCTGGTCTTCCTGCAGTCCGCAGGAAAACTCCGGCAAAAAGAAAACGTCAGCGAGAACTACTTATTTTTTGCCTCACTGACAGTATCTATACTGATCTTTCTGATGTGCTTTCACGATGTATTTTTTACGGTAAATCTTGAGACCATGCTGCTGTTTACTGCCATCGGCTATCTCCATTGCACCAACAAGGGAATTCTGGCAGGGCAGTCATCCTGATACCATATCCTCGATCAGTGCCCGCCACTGGCTGAGGATTTTTTCTTTTCCAAATTCCTCAAGATTCCTGCCGGAACACTCTGACATCCGGACCCGCTTTTCCTGGCTGCCCAGAAGCTCATGGATCTGGCATGCCATCTCCTCCGTGTCATAAGGCGGTATCAGCACGCCATCGGTTCCATCTTCTATGATCTCCCCCGGCCCCGACACGATATCAAAACTTACCAGCGGCAGATGATTGGCTTTCGCCTCTAACAAAACCAGAGGAAGCCCCTCCCGGTAGGAGGTGAGTACATACATGCTGTGCCCCCGGTAACAGCGTCCCATTTCACTGGTAAGCCCCATGAGTTTTACATTTCCTTCCAGTCCCTCTTTCTTGATCCGCTGCCGGATCTCCTCCCACAGCTCTCCTTCTCCGTAAACTTCCCACACAAAATCTTTTGTCTTCTTTTTCAGTGACACCGCTGTATCCACCAGAAGATCCATTCCCTTTTCCCTGGAAAAACGCCCCGCTGTCAGTATCTTCCGGCTGTCCGCATCATAATCTCCGGCGTCCTCCAGGATCACATCATCGATCCAGTTGTAGATGGTGACCACCCGCCCCGGCTTATAACGAAACTTTTCATAATAGGCGCTCTCACTCTGTCTGGTGAGAACGACAGTACGGTCTGAGTACCGGGAACCCATACGGCGCATAAAACGCACCACTTTGTCATCCCACTGGCTCATAAGAGCCCCGTGGTCACAGAACACCTTTGGTATATCCAGCCTTCTTCCCGGAAACCCGGCACAGAATCCCGCATAGACCCCCACATAGAACAACAGTCCGATGCCCTGTTCCACACAATATCTACGGAAATCTTTTCCCGCTTTGGACATCACTTCCCGGATCCTCGCTTTGTAAGGGAGTATATTATAATAATGGATCCCCTCCCGGAGTCCATAAGCACATTTCTCCTTTTCGTGGATCAGGCTTATGACATGGATCTCGTATTTTTCCTGTCGGGGATCTTCATCGGTCAATGCATTCACAATATTGCAGAGCACCTGCTGTCCCCCGCCCCGTATGCTCATATCAAAATCTACAAAGCCTATTTTTCTCTTCATGATCTGCCTCCCATCCATTTATAATACAGGTACAAAACCCTGGTTCTCTGTCTTCGCATAAGATGCAGCAGGATCCTGTCCTTTATCCCGAAACTCTGCCTCCGTTCATAAAGCCTTTCCACACTTTTCATCTCTCCCCATCTTTTCATGTATTTCCGGCAGGTTCCGGCGTCAAATCCGGATCTTCCCACCAGGGCATATAATTTATTTTTCACCGCTGTGAGATAAAAATGAGATAAAAATCCGGGATCCGGCTTTCCTCCACAACGATCCCAGAAAGCTGCCACACTCTGGAACAGCCGCTCTTCGATCTCCATGGAATCCTCCCGGAATCTGAAAGAGAGAGACTGATCATTCACGTTGTGGTAAAAATACAGCGCCTCCGGAAGCAGGCTTATTTTCTCCGTCTGCTCCAGCACCTTCAGGTTAAAGAGCAGATCCTCCCCTTTATTGAGATCCAGGGGAAATGCCGCCTCTGCCTGCTCCAGTACCCTCCTGTGGTACAGCTTGTTCCAGGGTACATGGATCAGAAAGCGGGTAAAAAGTGAGGGAAACTGCTCCCGAAGGCCCTCCCGGTCCTCCAGCAGAAAGTCCGGTGGGAGAACCTTCTCCTGCTCCCTCTCATTATAGTAGCCGCAGATGACAAGATCACTCTCCTCCCGTTCCATACGTCCCACCAGACGGCGGCAGGCATCCGGATACAGCATATCGTCACTGTCTGCAAACTGGATGTACTCCCCCTGCGCTCTGGCAAGACCGTAATTTCTCGCCGCTGATACGCCCTCATTTTCCTTTGTGAACACATGGAAATAAGCGTAGTTCTTCTCGTACTCCCGGCATAATTCCAGACTTCCATCACTGGAACAGTCATCCACCACGATGACTTCCATCCTCTCAAAATTCTGGTTCACAATACTCTCAAAGCATTCTGCCAGCCGGTCCCTGGAATTATAGACCGGAATAATAATGGATAACAGCCCTTTCTTCATTTTCTCCACATTCCTCCATGGTTTTCAATTCCCTCACGGTTTTTCCGGCATCCGTCTCACCGGATAACTTTTTCCCCGGTACATTTTGTAGCTGTTATGAACATCCACACACACGCCGTCGTGGGAGGGAACCCGCTTCTCCTCCGGCGGCAGCTCCATATAATCGCCGAATGCCATTTTCAGATACGTATCATAACCGACAGGAATGGGCAGCTTATACCCTTCAAAGTCTTTGTACACAGCAGATTCAAAGATCTCCCTGGGATATTCATTGACCATATAATTGTAACGCACACAGAGTTCTGTCACATGATCGCAGTCACGGATGGGATACCGGGACATATGACGTTCACAGATTTGCGCCATCCGCCAGCGGTTCTTCCATCCCGGAGCCAGAGCCAGCATACATTTTCCGATGGCATACAACAGCTTTCCCTTGCTGGTGGGCGCCTCCTGGTTGATGTAGATCTGATAGGCAAGTCCCCATAAAAGCTGGCATTTGCGCCTCCAGCGGGAAGAGGGGCAGCCATCCAGAGGCAGAATCTCCAGCCGGACGCCGTGAGCCATGTCCAGATCCATCTGCCGCTCCTTTACAAAAGTGGTCTCCTCATCGGTGATAGCAGTGAGCTGGGAACGTAAAAATTCCCTTTCACTGGTCCGGCTCAGCCGGTATCTGCTCTCGTCCATCTCCTGCTTCCACAGGCGGCACATTTTTTCATAATCCTCCCTGGGCATAAATACATCAATGTCATCGTCCCAGGGAATAAACCCTCCATGGCGCAGCGCCCCGATACAGCCGCCGCCACACAGGTAAAACAGCAGATGATGTCTCTCACAAAATTCCTGGAACACCAGTGTGATCTCCAGGCATTTCTGCTGTAACTCTTTTAATTCCGCCAGCTCTTTTTCACTCAGCATAATCTGTCCTCACAATTCTTTTCCTTTTTCCACTGGAACACAGGGTTTGTCCAGATCCAGCAGGACACAGTCATGATGCGCCTTCTGTTTTTCTTTCGGAGGCAGCTCCATATAATCGCCAAAGGCTTCCCTGAGATATCCGTCATAACCGATGGGAATGGGCATCTTCCGTCCCTCAAAATCCATGAAAACCGCCTTTTCAAACCATTCCTTCCGGTATTTCTTTTTCATATAATAAGGTCCCGAACAGAGCTCAGTGATATAGCGGCATTCCCGGATCGGATAGCGGGTCATCTTTTTCTTTGCCAGTTTCCAGATCCGGTAACGGATCTTCTTTCCCCGGAAGATCCCGAGAAGCAGACGGCTTCCCGCCGCCAGCAGCCCTCCATGCTTTTCTGGCACAGTCTGGGCCCGGAACAGTGAGTAGACCAGCGCCCACATACACTGAAACTTTCTCTGCCATTTTCCTTCCGGATACCCGTCCAGGGGGATCACATCCAACGCCACTCCGTGGGGGATGTCAAGATCCTTCTGATAGGGCTTCACCTGGGTGGTCATACGGTCCCTGAGAGTGGCAAAATTGTTGCGGTCCACATAATCCTCTGTGGTGTCCGACAGAAGATAGCGTTTTCCCTTTTCATAAGACCGCCACTGGCTCACAAATACTTCATAGTCCTCTCTCGGCATAAAAAAATCCAGATCGTCATCCCAGGGGATAAAGCCTTTATGCCGCAGCGCACCGATGCAGCCTCCGCCGCAGAAATAGCAGACCAGTCCCCGTTCCTGACAAAACGCCACAAACACCTCCGCCATCTCCAGGCTCACCCGGTGCAGTCCCTCTAATTCTTTTTCCGTATATTCTCTCTGTTCCATCGGCTCCCTCATTCCTTTTCCGGTTGGTCTCCACAAGCCAGGCTACCGGCTGTGCCTGTATGTTTTCTACGCCAGAAGGGCATCTTTGCCAGTCCCGCCAGCGTCCCCGCCCCGTAGCTCACATGCAGTAAAAAAAACAGCAACGGCAGCAAAAGGTGCCCCAGATATTTTTTCTGCCCCCTGACAGCCAGAACCGCCATCCCCGCCGCCAGCAGCCAGTACAATGACCACATCAGCACCGCCAGCTGGGGATGGGACAGAACTGCCAGAAGGGTAGTAAGCAGGATCCCGCACAAAAAAGCAAAGGGCACAAAGTGATACAGGGACAGGCAGCCGGGGCAGACGCCCACTGTCAACCCGATCCAGTAACCGTTGGCAAATTTCTGGCGGCACATTTTCCCCAGATCCGGCCGGATCATCTGGTAGGAAATGATCCCCGGCACCATACAGAGCCGGAACCCCTTCTGGCGCAGGCGGTAGTGGAATTCATTGTCCTCCGTCCGCCCCAGATCCTCCCGGAACATCCCCGCCTTTTCAAACACTTCCCGGCGGTAGGCTCCGTGAAAAAAGGATTTCACATATGCTTTTTTTCCCTCCCGGCGGAATCCCGCAGCACTGCTGCCGAACATGGAGCTCTCGGCGGTGAGAAGCACCTGCTGCCAGGGGGAATCCTCTTCTACGATATTGGGCCGTACTCCGCCCGTCACCATCTCGCCCTCTTCCAGCGCAGCTGCATTCTCCGCCACAAATTCCGGCGGAATGCTGCTGTGGGCGTCCACCCGGATCAAAACCTCCGTTGTAAATGACCGGATGGCATGATTCCAGCCACAGCTCTGGCGCCGTTCCGGATTATCCACCACCTGGATGCTGAAAAACTCTTCCTTATGCTCCTCCGCAAATTTCTGCATCAAGCCCCTGGTGCCGTCCTCTGACCGGCTGTCCACCAGCACGACTTCCATCTGATCATGGGGAAATGTCTGTTTCCCCACATCCTCCAGAATCTTCGGAAGATTTTTTTCCTCATTATAGGCAACGATGCCGACTGAAACTTTCAAACGATCCCTCTTTTCAACCCAATTATAAAGTAACCCATACCTGATACAGGCCCTTCCCCGTAAAAATCTCTTGCCCTTCCGAACCGAAAGGTTTATACTTAAAACTATATGGAGGCTGGGAGCAAAAAGCACACTGCCCCCAACGAATGCTGCGGGTTGCCTGTAGCAATATCATAACACAAAATTCAGTACTTGCGGAATTTTTTTCCACCCTCCGGCAAAGTGCCGGAATAAATAGGAGAAGATCATGGGGACATTTTATCACGAGATAGCCATTGTTATTCCCGCCCTGAATCCGGATGAACGGATGATCACTCTCGTGAGAGAGCTGACGGAGGCTGGCTTTGAAAATATCATTCTGGTGGACGATGGCAGTGAGATCAGTAATCGAAAATACTTTAAGACCTGCAAAGAAGAATACAACTGCCGCATCCTGCGGCACGTGATCAATTTTGGAAAGGGAATCGCGCTTAAATCTGCATTTAACCATATTCTGGACAACCGGCCGGATATAAACGGCACCGTGACAGTGGACTGCGACGGGCAGCATGTGATCGAGGATATCCTCACCTGCGCCAGGATGGTACAGGAACACCCGGACCACCTGATCCTCGGCTGCCGCCAGTTTGACGATAAGGAAATTCCTCTGCGCAGCCGCTTTGGCAACAAATTTACAAGGCATTTTATCAAACTTTTGTGCGGTATCAACGTATCTGATACCCAGACCGGGCTACGGGGCATGTCCCGGACGCTGATGCAGGAATATTTTGCCAAAACCAAAGGGGAGCGCTTTGAATACGAAATGAACATGCTCCTGTGCGCCAGGGAGTGCCAGATCCCCATCCTGGAATTCCCCATCCGCACCATCTACCTGGAAAACAATGAAAGCTCACATTTTAACCCCTTTATCGATTCCATACGGATCTATAAAGTATTTCTCAAATTTATGCTCAGCTCCCTGTCCAGCTTTGTCATTGATATCGCCCTGTATTATGTGCTGGGACTGATCTTCCGCCCGCTGATCGGCGACAAAGTCCAGATCTCCTTTTTCGGTCTGGAGATCTCGCTGTTTATTTTATTGCGCAGCGTACTGTCCAGGCTGGGATCCTCCCTGTACAACTTTACCATCAACAAACGCCAGGTATTTCACAACGAATCCAAGGATTATAAGATCATATTGAAATATTACACGCTGTGCATCTGCCAGCTGATCATATCTGCACTGCTGGTGGACAAGGCACTGACCTTTATCTTCTCATCCACCATCCGCAAATGCATTATTGATACGATCTTATTTACCATCAGTTTCCAGATCCAGAGAGAATGGGTTTTTAAAAACCGAAACTGAATTCACTGGCGGCAAGGGCTCTGTTTATCATCCAGTACATCCTGGATGGCATATTTGGGCCTTCCTTTTGCCTCCATGTACACCTTCCCGATGTATTCGCCCACGACACCGATGGCGAGAAGCTGCAGCCCTCCCAGCGCCCAGATGGAGACGATGAGACTGCTCCATCCCGGCACCGTATCACCGAGAACAAACTGCATAATGGAATAAATCAGCATAAGAACACTGACAAAAAATACGATAAATCCAAGCCACACGATAAAACGAATGGGCTTGACGCTAAAAGATGAGATCCCGTCAAAGGCAAATGCCAGCATCTTTTTCAGGGGATACTTACTCTCCCCGGCAAACCGCTCATGTCTCTCATAGTACACCTTGTCCGACGGATAACCGATCAATGGGATCATCCCTCTCAAAAACAGATGGACTTCTTTATAATCTTCCAGCTGCTCCAGCACACGGCGGCTCATCAGCCGGTAATCCGCGTGGTTGAATACGATATCCACTCCCATCCACTTCATCATCTTATAAAAACCTTCCGCTGTGGTCTTTTTAAAAAATGTATCCTTTTTACGGCTGCTTCTCACTCCGTAGACTACATCATTGCCATCATAATATTTATCGACCATCTCATCGATGGCGTTCACGTCATCCTGCAGGTCGGCGTCCAGGGAGATCGCCACGTCTGCGTGTTCTTTGGCATACATCAATCCCGCCAGCACCGCATTCTGATGCCCCCGGTTCCGGGACAGGTTCAGCCCGTTCACCAGCCGGTGATCCCCGTGCAGACGTTTGATAATGATCCATGTCTGGTCTCTCGAACCATCATTGACGAAGACAATCCGGCTGTCATCGCTGATCTTCCCCCCGGCGATCAGATCTTCCATCTTCCGGGTCAGCTGTTTTGCCGTCTCATCCAGTACCTCCTCCTCATTGTAGCAGGGTACCACAAGATAAAGCGTACTTCTTTCCTTCATGTTTTTTCCCCCATATCGTATATTTGTTTTCATTTTATACATTGTTGCTCCAGTTGTCAAATTTAATCTTCTCTTATATCTGTCTCTTATACACATCTGACGCTGCCGACGATAAGGCTCGT
>CAMTDY010000011.1 GCA_947070915.1 uncultured Roseburia sp. | reverse complement strand
CCGCGTCAGCGAATATTATCTTATCAAATATATTCCACATTGTCAACACTTTTTTCAAATTTTTTTCGACTTTTTTTCTGAAAGTATTACAAACGCCTTAGAATGGGGTGTTTCACTGTCTTTCATGCGGGCTTTTCAGGGAATTAAACACATACCGTTACTCATCCAGATGTATCCCCTTTAACAAACCTGCCAATGAAGTCATGGCCTCTTCCTCATCCTTATACTCCATCGCGGCCCCGCCAGAAGACCTTTCATCCTCTTCCTTCTCTAACTCTGGTGCAATATCCTCTGCTTCCTTCATGCTGAGACGGATCTTTCCTTCCTCCACAGCCAGCACTTTTACTTTTACCTTCATTCCCAGCTTTACAACCTCTTTGGGAGATTTCAGAAATTTATTACAGATCTGGGAGATGTGCACGAGTCCCGTCAGACCATCTCCAAACTCCACAAAACAACCATAGGACTCGATCCTTGTGATCCTCCCCTCGGTGATATATCCTTTCTGGAGAGCATTTAATTTGTCCTCGTGGATTTTGGCTGCCTCTTCCTTTGCTACCTCTTTGGCAGAAAGTACCAGCTTCTGTTTTTCTTCATCCACTGTGATCACGCGGACTTTTAGTATCTGCCCCGTATATTGATCCAGCTCCCCTTCTTCTACATAAGTCAGAGCCAGCTGGGATGCCGGAATAAACCCCCGAATTCCCTCCACATAGGCAACAACGCCGGAGGGAACTGTATTTTTCACCCGCACCTCATAAATTCTCCGGTCTTCATAGGCATTTCTAAGAGACTCCCAGCTGTCTGCCTCTCTTGCCTGCTTGAGAGACAGAACCGTTCTCCCCTGTTCATCCTCATAGAGCACAATAACACTCAGTGTATCTCCTACTCTAATTTCATCCATGGCATGAAAGTCTGGATCATCGCTATATTCTGACTGCGGAATCACTCCCTGGGAAAATGATTGGAGATCCAGCAGGATTTCTTCTTCCTCCACAGATACAACCGTTCCTTTGATCCTGTCTCCTTCCCGGAATTTTACAAAAGAAGCGTTGATCTCCTCTTCAAAATCCGCCATTGTCTCTATCTTTCCTTCCATTTTGTTCTCCATATCCATTTATCTTCCTTTCTATCTGACACAATGATGCAATCTGAATTTTATTTTGTCCGGCATCGCCGGACTTGATCCGTGATATCTGGCTAACTCCTCATCTCCTCCAATACATCTGCCAGTCTGGCAAACTCCTGAAGTCCCAGCTTTTCTCCCCGGATACCGGCATCAAATCCTGCCCTGTTGACCGCCTCCGCAGCCTGTGCCTTGGAAAAAGGCAGCTCGGTGCTGTTGGCTATCCCATTCTGCAGAGTCTTCCTTCTCTGGTTAAAGGATGCCCGGATCAGCCGGAACAGCAGTTTCTCATCATTTACCTCCACCGGTGTCTTCGCCAGACAGTCCAGCCGGATGACAGCACTTCCCACCTTTGGCCGGGGAATAAAACAATTTGGCGGGACAAAGGCAGCGATACAGGGCAGGGCATAATACTGAACCGCCAGAGAAAGAGCCCCATAGTCCTTGCTTCCGGGCTCTGCCTTCATCCGGTCTGCCACCTCTTTTTGTACCATCACTGTCACATTGGCAAGCGGAACACGGCTCTCAAAGAGCTGCATAATGATCGGAGTTGTAATATAATAAGGCAGATTGGCAACTACTTTGATCGGTTTTCCATCGTTATAGGTCTCGGCGATCTGCTGTATGTCCTGTTTTAGTATGTCACCCTGGATAATATGGGCATTCTCATAGGGAGACAACGTCTCTTTCAAAATCGGAATCAGGTTCTTGTCAATCTCCACCGCCAATACCTGTCTGGCATGCTCACATAGATACTGGGTCAGAGTGCCAATTCCCGGTCCGATTTCCAGAACAAAATCCTCGGGTGTGATCTGTGCTGCTTCTACGATCTTATCCAGGACATGGGGATCTATAAGAAAATTCTGTCCAAATTTCTTTTTAAAATTAAAGTTATGTTTCTGTAGAACCTGTATTGTCTGCTGGGGACTACTAAGCTTTTCTTTTCCTAATAATTCCATTCCTGCCTCTTTTCTCTTAGCTCGATGGCGCTAATTTGAACCCTGCCTCCGACTTGTGATTTTCCAATTTGCTACGTCAACGTCAATCAACGTACCTCCAGTACGTTTCATTCCGTTTCCTTGTAAATTGGAAAATCACAAGCGGAGGTCGAAGATTTCGGATTGTGATAGCAGCAAAATAGCTAGGCGCTTGAATGAGGTGATGTGGTGACATCATCGAATGAAAGCAACAACGCTATTTTGCTGCTAGCGCAGAACGAAACAGGGTTCAAATTGTCACCGTCGAGCTAGCTCAGATGATAAAGTCTTCTCGCATTTTTTTCTGTAATCTCTATAACTTCATTCCGCTCCATCTGTTTTAAGTCAGCGATCGCATCCACCACATAGGTTAAATAGGTGGAATCATTCCGCTTTCCCCGGTTTGGCTCCGGGGAGAGATAGGGACAGTCCGTCTCCAGCACAATATTTCCCAGCGGTACCGCCTGTACTGTCTCCTTGAGTTTTCTCGCATTTTTAAAGGTCACGACTCCGCCCACTCCGATAAAGAATCCCATCTTCACGTATTCCTGTGCCATTTCCCGCGAATAGGAATAGCAGTGGATCACTCCGCCGCACTCCCATGCCCTGGTCTGGAGAATGATCTGCATCGTATCCTCTGCCGCCTCCCGGCTGTGATAGATCACCGGCAGCCCGGTCTCCCTGGCCAGCTCAATCTGGCGCTCAAACCATTTTCTCTGTATCTCAGGGGATGGTTCGTTCCAGTGATAATCTAAACCGATCTCGCCGAGGGCCACCACTTTTTTATCCTGGGAGTGACAGCGGAGCCAGTCCATGTCTTTTTGTGACAGATCCCCGGTCTCCGTGGGATGTACGCCAATAGCGGCATACACATTTTCATACTTTGCCGCCAGCCCAAGGGCCGCCTGGCTGGTGCTGATATCCGCCCCAACAGAAACAACCGTGCCCACCCCTTTCGAGGCGAGCCCGGTCAATAATTCTTCTCTATCTTCATCAAATGCTTCATCGTCATAGTGACTATGGGTATCAAAAATCATAGGAATATCTCCCTCCTGCCAATGCTGTGAAATGATTGTGCTTTGGCTGGCACTAGCAGATCTCTGCCCCCGCTGGCATATCCTTTTCCGGCGTCAGCAGGGCAAGATTGCCATCTGCATCCTCGGCACACAAAAGCATTCCCTCAGAAAGCACTCCGGCGAGCTTCGCAGGTTTGAGATTCACGAGAACCATCACCTTTTTGCCCACCATCTCTTCTGGTGTATAATGGGCTTTGATACCGGATACGATCTGTTTTACCTCGCTTCCGATGCGGACTTTCGAGCACAGGAGTTTTCTTGAATTTTTAACTTCTTCACAGGAAATGATCTCACCTACCTGGAACTGCATTTTCATGAAATCATCAAAGGTAATCTCTTCTTTCTGTTCGATATCCATAATATTTTCTGGCAGGGACAGCGGTATACTGTCCTCTGGTTTACTTTTCTTTTGATTTAATTTTTCCATAAATTCCTCTATGTCAATCCGTGCAAATAAAATTTCTGGTTTCTCTGCCACCCTGGTTCCCGACTGGTAACCGCCAGTCTTAAGTTCCTCCAGCTCGCTCTTTTCAGAGGCGATCTGTTTCAGGATCTTTTCGGAAGTCTCTGGCATAAAGGAATCCAGCAGTGTGGCTCCCATACGGATGCCGTCCATCAGATTATAGAGCACAGCAGCCAGACGCGGTCTGTCTGCTTCCTCTTTGGCAAGTACCCAAGGCATCGTCTCATCGATATATTTATTGCATCTTTTAAACAGTGTAAAGATTTCTGTAATGGCGTCTGCCACACGCAGTCCGTCCATTTTCTCGCTGACCTTCTTTGGCGTCTCGTTGATCACCGCTTTCAGATCATCATCCACAGGCTCTGCCACACCGGTATCCTCCACAATGCCGCCAAAGTATTTATTGGACATGGAGATGGTTCGGTTTACAAGATTTCCCAGAGTGTTGGCAAGTTCCGAATTCACGCGCTCCGCCACCAGCTCCCATGTGATCACGCCGTCATTTTCAAAAGGCATTTCGTGGAGGAGAAAATATCTCACGGCATCCACACCAAACTCTTCTACCATCTCATCCGCATAGATCACATTTCCTTTGCTTTTACTCATCTTCCCGTCTCCCTGCAGCAGCCACGGATGCCCGAAAATCTGCTTTGGCAGGGGAAGGTCAAGGGCCATCAGCATAATGGGCCAGTAAATTGTATGGAAACGCAGAATATCCTTCCCGATCAGATGCAGGTCAGCGGGCCAGAACGTATCAAACAGCTCTTTCCCATTCCCGTCCACATCATATCCCAGACCTGTAATATAGTTGCTGAGGGCATCCACCCAGACATATACGACATGATCCGGATCAAAATCCACAGGGATTCCCCACTTAAAGCTGGTCCGGGATACACACAGATCCTGAAGGCCAGGCAGGAGGAAATTATTCATCATCTCATTTTTCCTGGATTCCGGCTGTATAAATTCCGGATGGGTATTGATGTGCTCGATCAGACGGTCCTGATATTTGCTGAGCTTCAGAAAATATGCTTCTTCCTTCGCCGGCTGGCACTCCCTTCCGCAGTCCGGGCACTTTCCATCCGTGAGCTGGGAGGCTGTAAAAAAGGATTCGCAGGGGGTACAATACATTCCCTCATAGGTTCCTTTGTATATATCGCCCTGGTCATAGAGCTTTTTAAATATTTTCTGCACCTGTTTTTCGTGGTCTTCGTCGGTGGTGCGGATAAATTTATCATAGGATGTATTCATCAAGTCCCAGTTTCTCTTTAATTCATCAGAAACCGAATCCACAAACTCTTTCGGCGTTACTCCCATCTCTCCCGCCTTTAACTCCACTTTCTGTCCATGCTCATCCGAGCCTGTCTGGAACCGCACGTCATAGCCCTGGTTTCTCTTGAAACGTACAATAGCATCGGCAAGAACAATCTCATAGACATTGCCGATGTGAGGCTTGCCGGATGTATATGCTATGGCGGTCGTCAGATAATAAGGTTTCTTTGCCATGATCTTCATTCCCTCCGTTCTTTTTTCGATTACCCCTTATTTTAGTGGGAAATGAAAGAATTGTCAACATATCCCGGATAAAATAACTAAAATATGATTGTGCTTTTCCCGTATTTTTGATACAATGCAATATATAATATAGAAAGGAGGCAGCATGAAACAGGATATTAATTTCTGTGCATGCCATCTGCATGTCCGTCCCGAGTTTTGCAAAAACTCGCTAATAAGTTCGGTAGAACTTATTTTATCCTGATCATGCGACGTAGCCATGAAAAAGAAACTACATAAGGCATCGGCAGTCGTTTTATCTCTTGCCCTGCTGGCTTCAGCGTTTACCATCGCACCCAGTGCAGACGCTGCGCCAAAGGCGAAAAAGATCACTTTAAGTGCTAAGAAAAAAACATTAACTGTCGGAAGTAAATTTAAACTTAAGGTAAAAAAGGTTAAACCAGCAAAAGCAAACAAAAAAGTAACCTGGAAATCAAACAAAAAAAATATTGCCGCCGTGAGCAAAACCGGTGTCGTAACCGCAAAAAAAACCGGTACTGCCAAGATCACCGCGACATCTAAAAGTAATAAAAAAGCAAAAGCGGTGTGTACGATCACGGTAAAAGCCGCTAAAAAGCCCGTGCCGAACCCGACTGCAGCACCAGTTCCCACGAGTGCACCGTCAGCCACTCCAGCAGGTCCGGCACCCTCCAAACAGCCTGACGCGCCAACACCTACCCCGGCGCCCACACCGACGATCACACTTCCAGCAGACGCTTTAAAGGATTATGCAGATTTTAATGTGGGAACTGTGGTAAACTACGATAAGACAAAAGATGTAAACTTCTCCTATCTGGCAGAACAGCAGTTTGATATCGTTTCTTTTGAAAATGAAATGAAAGGATATTCTCTGCTGGATACAGATGCTTCCAAAGAAGGTGACGGCACTCCGGTCTGCCGGTTTGAGAAAGCAGATGAGATGGTAGAATGGGCGATCTCACACGGTCTTAAGATCCGCGGTCACGTTCTCATCTGGGAGAACAGTATGGCAAATTCCTTCTTCCATATCGATTATGATGAAGATAAGGGGCTGGTAGACAAAGAAACTCTCTTAAAACGTATGCAGAGTTATTCCATGCAGGTTATCACCCACTTTGAGTCCAAGTATCCTGGAACCGTGATCGCATGGGATGTTATCAACGAGGCTATTGATGCCCAGGGAACAAAGGATGATCCAACCACTGGTCTCCGTCTCTATACCACAGGTAACTTCTACAAGATCATCGGTGGAGATTACATCAAATACGCATTCCAGTATGCAAAAGAAGCGGTAAAGGCCACGGGAGCGGATATCAAACTGTTTTACAATGATTTTAACTGCTTCCAGAACCCCAAAACCGGTTATATTGTAAAACTCATCAAGTACTTAAATGAAGATCCCGAGAATCCTCTTCTGGACTGCATGGGAATGGAAGGATACGTCCTTACCTACTGGCCCAGTGCTTCTGAGGTAAAGAATGCCATGACCCAGTTTGCCAAATGCGGCGTCCCGGTGGGCATCAATGAACTGACTGTCCGCTTGAACCAGAAGGAATCTTCAAACAAAAAAGAAGTTACAGAGAAGGATATCGCTGCTCATGCACAGAAATACAAAGATATTTTCACCGCTTACTGTGACTTTGCGGCTGAAAATCCTGGCATGCTCACCAATGTAAGCATCTGGGGACTGCTGGACCGTCCTGATCTGGAAGCGGAATTTGAAAAACCAGAAAATGAACGTCACTACGATTACAACATTTACGGAACACATTCTGGACTTTTCACAGCTGAATTTGATGCAAAAGAGGCATTTTTCAATGTCATCGATGTATTAAAAGAATACTACTGATCCAGGATAATCTGATAAAAGCCCTTTCCGGTACAAGGTGGAATTGATCACCTGCCCGGAAGGGCTTTTTCTATTCTGGCTTAGCAGCGGCATTTTGGAACCGGGCTATTTCTTCTTTATACGGTGCAGTTGATTTTTTGTCCTCCGGATTCTCTTTGATCCAGGGTGTCTCTAAAATCTTGGGAACATTCTTGAACCGTTCATCTGAGACAAAACGCAGCAGGGTCTCAAATCCAATATGTCCTTTTCCCACATTTTCATGCCGGTCCTTTTGGGCGCCGGAAGGGTTTTTACTGTCATTGATGTGGATCACAGCAATCTGGTCCAGACCAAGCACTTCATCAAAATGTGCCAGCACCCCTTCATAATCATTTACAATATCATACCCCGCATCGTGGATATGGCAGGTATCCAGACAGACCCGCAGATGTTCGGGATAACGGACGCCGTCGTAGATTGCCTTTAGTTCTTCAAAGGTTCTGCCGATCTCACTTCCTTTTCCCGCCATGGTCTCCAGTGCAATATGAACTGGCATATCCGCTGACATTACCTTGTCAAGCCCCTCAATGATACGGGCGGTCCCGGCTTCCACCCCGGCCCCCACATGAGCCCCGGGGTGAAGTACCAGCACCCCTGCCCCCATCGCTGCCGTCCGCTTTAACTCAATGCCCAGAAATTCCACGGCGATCTCAAAGGTCTCCGGTTTTACTGTATTGGCAAGATTGATGATATAGGGAGCGTGCACAATAAAATTCTGTATCCCGTTTTCCGCCATGCACTGTCCCGCCTCTTCAATCCTTAGTTCCTCCAGTTTCTTACGCTTCGTATTCTGAGGTGCTCCGGTATAGATCATAAAAGTATTTGCACCGTATGAAAGTGCCTCTTTCACAGAACCGAGCATCATCTCTTTTCCACTCATCCCTACATGGGATCCCAGTAAATACATCGTTATCCTCCATTCCTTGTGTCTAGTGTGCCGACCTGTTGGTATTTAGTATAACTGCGCAGAATATTTGGTCATCTGTAAGGCAGATTTTCGACGGCGTAGCGGTGGCTACGGCTAGAAAATCCAACGTAACAGATGGGCAAACAGACAAGCAGGTTTGCTTAATTACCAACAGGTCAGCACACTAGTTCTGCCATCTTACCTGCTGCCCCTTGATCACCGGATAAAGGAGTACCCGGTTCCCCCTCAGGTTTTCCCGGAACATATTGACGGCAGAGATCTGATTGTTTTCATAGGTTGTATAATAATATATTCCTTTGTCAATATTACAGCAGGAGCTGTAGATCGTAATCTCGTCCCCGCCGTCTCCCATCCGCACACATCCCCGCTGAACTGCCACAGAATTCAGAATGTGAAAAAACTGGCTGATACTCTCGGATTCGCTATCCCCGGAGACAGAATTGCAGCTGGTAAACGCCGCCCTGACAAATCTTGATATAGAAGTAAGGTCTCCAGGAAGTCCGAAAGTTCCCATTCCCCGACTGTAACAGTCCAGTTTCAACCGCTGGGAAAAAGTATCCTGCGGTCTTTCACAGGACAATCCCATATATTGGTTCAGATTGAAAAGCTGAAAATCAAAAGTAGGATCGTTGGTCAGAACTCCCACCGGATTGTCATACACCTTTACGCCTTCCTTTAATGGTTCCACCACGATGGTGCTCTCTCTGTCCGAAAACATCCAGTGCATCGGCGACAGAGGAAGACTGTCGTTAAATCGGATTTCAGCTAGATTGACTGACTTCAGCTTTTCCTTTACTTCCGCGATATCGGCACACTGTCCCAGAATCCATGCCACAAATTCATAAGGAGCGATATTGTCTTTTTCCGGCACTTCCGGCATATAAGCAGCATTTCCCGCGAACAAAAGTCCCGCCACGCTCAGTCCTTTCTCATTAGTGGCATCATAATATAATGGATAACCGTCAGTAAAATTTCCCATTCCGATCATCGCATAATGCGTCTTCATGTCCGGCACATTCCGGAAAGGCAGGGGGACATTTCTCGGTGTCACCATTACCGTTTCTCCATAGGATAATTCATAATCCAGATTTCGTCCAAAATAATGATCTTTTGTTTTATAGGTTATTGCAGTACACATTTCTACCTCCATCCGCCAAAATTATTCGGCATTAAAATATTCTTTTACAAACATCTCTAGTGCCACCTGGTCTCTGACCGCCATCAGTTCACGGGCGGAATGCATGGCGAGCACCGGCACCCCCATATCCACCATTTTCATCGGGAGATATCGGGAGGCAATAGCTCCCAGCGTGCTTCCCTGGGATACATCGGAACGCCCTGCATATTTCTGATACGGAATATCCGCATTTTCCATCAGCATCATAACGGTCCCGATGGCGCTGCTGTCCGTCACATAATTCTGAGAGCCGGAACGCTTGATCACCACGCCTCCTCCCAGGGGATTCTCGTTGGAGGGATCCGATTTTTCCGGTTTATTGGGATGAAAACCATGAGCCACATCCAGAGAGAGGCCAAATCCGTTAATAAGGGCAGTCTCTGCCAGCACCTGCGTTACACCGAGGGACGCATATAATTTTCCAAGAACCATGGATAAAAGTACAGAGTCCGCTCCCTGTCTGGTCCGGCTTCCAATCTCTTCGTTATCAAATAAAACAACACCGTTTATTCCCTTTTCCCTTTTGCTCTGGCAGATCCCCTGCAGGCATGCCTCCACAGATGTAATATTATCCAGCCGCGGGGCCGATATCAATTCTTCCTGTAATCCAAGGACATCTCCGGCATCGCAGTTGTATAGATATACCTCGTAATCCAGGATCTCAGAGACAGATACTCCGAGCCTTCGCGCCAGCAGCATCGTGAAAAACTCTTCCTCAACATCCTCACCAGCCAGCCCCGCCAGCGGAGCCATGTCGGTCTGCCGGTTCAGCTCGGTTCCCTTATTGACCTCACGATTCAGATGTACCGCCAGATTCGGGATCGTAAACAAAGGTTTTTTCATATCGAAAATTCGTATTTCCGGCTGAAAGGAATGTTCCGATTTGATAACCACCTTTCCCGTTGCAGAGAGGGGGCGGTCCAGCCAGGTATTGAGGATCGGACCCCCATATATTTCTACATTTAATTTTCCATAACCGTGGGATCTGATCTCCGGCCTGCTCTTTACATAGAGACAGGGATGGTCGGTGTGGGCTGCCGCCAGCCGGAACATCTGCTCCGGTTCCGCCGCCTGTGTGGGCACAAACTGACTCCCCACAGCAAAAGCATATACCGCGGAAGTATTCACGCTGACAAAATATCGGCCTCCAGGGCCCACCTGCCATTCAGCATCCTGAAGAAAAATTTCTTCAAATCCATTTTCTTCCAGTGTCTTTGCGGCGGCATCCGCGGCGGTAAAACTGCATGTACTGGCAGATACCCGGTTTAAGAGACGGTCTGCTGTTTCAACACATTCCCTGTTCTGCAAATTAGTCTTCATTCATCATCGTTCCTCTCTTTAAAGGATACTCATATTATATCGCATTATGCAAAAAATACAAACAGAAGGCGTACCCGCAAAAAATTTTTTTAACTGTGTATAAAAAAAGGAGAACCGTCAATACTGTACTTATACGAATGATAAAGTAAAATACTTATCCTCCCCCTTATAAGCCGCAAAAGCGGCAAACCCCAGCTCCAGTGACAAAGGCGTCACCGGAACTGGGGTTTTTTGCAATGTTACAACAGCGTTTCTTCCCATTCCTTCTCACGGAAACCGACGAGCACAGCATCCTCTGTAACCACAAGAGGACGTTTCACCAACATACCGTCAGAACCCAAAAGTTCATACTGTTCTTCATCACTCATAGCTGGTAATCTTTCCTTTAAATTCATTTCCCTGTACAGCATTCCACTCGTATTGAAAAACCGTTTCAAAGGAAGCCCGCTTTTCGCCTGCCATTCCTTCAGCTCCACTGCCCTTGGATTTTCTTCCTTGATCGGACGGTCCGTATAGGAAATCCCATGTTCGTCCAGCCATTTTTTCGCCTTTTTACACGTACTGCATTTTTCATATTGAACAAACAGCATTCAGATATTCCTCCTTATATAATTCATCTGTTTTTGGATGCGCTTATTATACTATTTCGTCTGCCGGGTGTCAACCAGTATGCCCCATCGCACCATGATACTACATTTTTTATAAAATTCTTGTAATTTCCCTGCAAAAAAACGTAGTATATAAGTGAACAGAGGCAGCCCGCCGGCGCAGTCCAGACCTCGGAAAGAAGAAAACATGGAGGACCAGCAGATTATTCAAAAGTTATATGAACGTCAGGAACAGGCACCAAAGGATTTATCAAATAAATACGGAACACTGTGTCAGACAATTGCCAACCGCATATTAAGCAATCAGCAGGACGCCGAGGAGTACGTAAACGATGTCCTGCTGGGAAATCTGGAGGAAGCCAACGGAACATACTATCTCTGCAATCTGAAAGAAAAAACATATATGACCATTGATCTGCCTTCTGAACTGAAAGAAAATGTCGAAATATATATTGCAGCAAAAGAAGGAAAAATTTTGCTGACAGATGGAAAAGAGGCTTATCTGGTAGACGTCAAAAACCTGGGGCAGCCAATCCCCTACAAATAAAAGGAGGTAACAAAGATGAAAAAAATCACCAAAAAATCTGTAGCATTACTTTTGACATTTGCCCTGCTCTCTGGAGCATTGTCCCTGCCTGCCAGGGCCGAGACGAAAAATTCTTATTGGCTGGCAGGGCTGTCCAGGGCAGCCGGCGGCCGTATGAGGATGTATTATAAGGGAAATACCATCGTACTGAAAGGCAAAGTCAGAAGATCCACATCCAGAAATAAGCTGTATAACGTACCGGAGAAAAAAAGCTCATACACATTAAAGGTCGCAGGCAGCTGCAAAGTAACTTTAGTTGAGGCAGAAAACAACCAGACCATGACCTATAAAAAATGGGCTAAGAACAATAAGTATAAAAAGGGGGCTGAAGTTTCCTGCATAGAGGCTTCTTTCAAAGTCGAAGGGGGAAAGATCAAAAAAATCTTTTTCTCAGCTTAATGTAAAAGCATCTGGGAACATTCTGACCCGCGGGCACAAAAAAGAGGGAACATACCAGAAAACGGATGGTCCCTCTTTTTGCTTTGAAACCGGCATAACTTGAAGATCCTACACAAGGACATTGACCGTCTTTTTCTGCCAGTCACCCTTTTCTTCTTCCTGTTTCTCTTCCTCTGACAATTCATTTTTCAGCCTGCGTATCTCCGCATATCTTGTTTCAACCTCCGCGATGTGCTCTTTCATATGATCCATCTGCTCGATCAAAACACAATCCAGAAGATAAAAGATAAAACATAAAAATATTTTTTGCTCCCTGTACTGTATCACCGCCTTTTGGAGCACAGTATTAAATTTTTCATCCGAAAAAGGCTTTACAAGATAATGATGTCGATCTGGTCCACGGCGTCCAACAGCTCCCTGACAGCTATCTCATCATCACATACCGCGATTGTCATTTTTCATGAATACTCCCTTTTTTATACTGATTATAATAAACATAACTGGCAAACACAAGGAAATGATGTGAAACGACGTTTTTTTGTTGTAAAAGCTTCCACATATTTCGGGTTTTTATTCCTGTTGCCTGTATACAATATACATGTTATACTTTTTATAGGAAATAAATAAAGAATTCATGAATCAAAGGGGGATTTCATATGAAAAAATTATACAAAATACCAACACTTATTTTATGTCTCGTGATACTTGTTCCGTGCTTTCCGTCCAGTGCCGAAGAGACGAAATATTATAAATCCGGCATCTATACCTATATGGTCCTGAACGAACAGGAAAAACAGATTTCCATCTGTGAGATCGCCTCCCAGGACAAAAAAGTCACCATCCCCTCCGAACTGGATGGTTATCAGGTCTACGCCCTGGGCTATGAAAGCCATTTCCACAATGACTATTCCGCGATAAAAGAAATTGGCGGAGGGGCAAAAGAAACACTGGAAGAATTAGAGATACCCTCTTCCGTGAAATATGTATATGCCTTTGCTTTCAGCCACTATGAAAAACTGAAAAAGATATCGCTTCCAGAGGGGATCCATCTTTGCAAGGGAAGTTTCTCTGAATGCAACAGCTGGAAGGATATCCTGCTGCCGCCAAATACCACCTGCGAAGATGGTTCCCTGCCATCTTATCTGAATACGGTAGAACTCAGCAGTTCGCTCCCGGCATATGATGCTCTTAATGGAACGATCCAAAAACTGATCCTATCAGAAAAAGGGGATGAAATCTGGCATCTTGGCACCTCCTGGGTAACGGTTAAGATCAAACAGCTCTTTTCCCCGGAAAACGCAAAAAAACTGGTATTTAATTACGCTGAGGAAAACAGCCATGTGGAAAAACTTTATGTGAACGGGGCAGATACTGTCATTGAAGCCAAACATATAGAGCGCTACGGAGACGTCACTTTCGGGGATATTTATACCGTAGATCACGCCAAAGCCATCTCCTTCGCCAGAAAAAACAAAATTAATTATCATGTCAAGCAGGCTGGGAAAGTCAAAAAAGTTTCCAGCAAAAAGAAGGCAAAGATTTATCAGTACCAATGGAAAAATGCAAAAACCAGAATCAGCTCATATCGTTACAACAAAAAAACGAAAAAGTGGACTGCTCATAAAAAAACACTTCCCACAATCTATAATGTTTATGGAAAGAAAACAAAAAATGGAACCTATAAGCGGATCGCTTCCTCAAAATCCAATAAGATCAAAACGAACTACAGATATGTGAAAATAAAAACCAGTCAGATCTGGGAGACAGGAAAGGACACCCCACAATGAAATCGTCATGCCGCTATCCCGTAACTTGTTTTACCGCCATTCTGTTATTATGCATTTTGAACCTGACACTGCCGGAGACAGTCTCCCAGGCAAAAAGCAAACGGATCCCCCTTCTTCTCAGTGAGACAAAGCAGATCTCCAAAAAGAATGTCGTCTCCTACAAAAGCATGGATCCCTCCATCGCCACCGTATCCAAAGATGGGATCATACATGCGGTAAAAGCAGGAACCATCAAGATCGTTGCCAAAACAAACGAAGAAAGCAGGAACTATCGGATCGTTGTAAAAAAACAGGGCATGGTGTATCCTGAATTTTCCATGATGGCAGGGGAGCATCTGGATCTGCAGTTCAGCCGGAAGCCAGACAGCAGGGTCAAATGGAATTCCACCCGTCCTTCTGTGGCACAAGTCAGCAAGAAGGGTATAGTCCGCGCAAAAAAAGCAGGTTCCACATGGATCCTTGGCAGCTCTGAGGACCGCACTTACCGCTGTTGTCTCCAGGTAACTCCCGCAAAAAAGAGCATTATCTATCTTACTTTTGATGATGGTCCCAACCGCTATTCCACTCCAAAAATCCTGAATATCCTGAAAAAACAAAAAGTACAGGCGACCTTTTTTGAATTAAAACCGGCGTCTGCTGACTTTGACCTTACCCGGAGAGTTTTGAAAGAGGGACATTCTCTTGCTCTCCACGGTTACCAGCATAAATATGATGTGATTTACCGTTCTGAAAAAATTTACAAAGACAACCTGGATAAACTCCGGGATCTGTTTTTCCAGAAATTTGGCTTCTGGTGCACTGTCACCCGGTTCCCCGGCGGCAGTTCCAATCAGGTAAGCCGCTACAACCGCGGGATCATGACAAAACTGACCGCCAGACTCCATAACTGGGGCTACCACTATTTTGATTGGAACGTGTCCTCCGGTGATGCGGGAGATGTCCATACCTCCGCTGCCGTCTACAAAAATGTCACGAAAGGGTTAAAAAAAGGCAAAAGCAATGTTGTACTGATGCATGATTTTGGCGGAAACGATAAAACCATAAATGCCCTTGAAAAGATCATAAAATATGGAAAAAAGCAGGGTTATACTTTTCTTCCCATCACAGCCAGTACGCCGGAGATCCATCACACGGTACTGAATAATTGATCTGCCGCTATATCAGGGATCCGGAATGCCGGATACGGGCCGAAGGCAGCCATTTCTTTCAGATCGTCCCGGTTGCAGTATGAGATGTAGCAGTCGCATTCCCTTCTGTCACATATGCGGTCATCTCCTGAGATATGGCTTAAAGCCTCCCCCGGATCCTCTGTATATAGATTACCTGATCTGTGGCGGCAGCGGTTGCAGGCATATACATCCCCCTTTGAATCACAAAACAGAGCGCTCCCGCAATGAGTAGAATCCGCCCTGTAATGGCGCAGTTCCAGTGGAAAATAGGGATCCAGCCCAGAGAACGCCTGGATCTCCTCCCGGCTGTATTTCCTGCCCAGCCCCTCCATCTTATTGATCCAGAAATACACTGTCGGATCTAGTTTTTCTCTGATCCTCAGCAGCAGGGATACGTTCTCTGGTACCCCAACAGCGCCGGCACAGAACAGGATTCCAGCTTCTTTTAACTCATGACATACCCCCAAAAAATCCTGCTCCGATACCATATCCGGATGGAAGGTTCCCCAAAGCCGGAGCTTCTCCTTCTCTCCCCCGGCTTTTTCAAATTCTCCCAGCATTTGCTCCACGGAAAAACTGAAATTACTCTGGGCGCCCACTGCCTCGATCTGCGGCAGCCGGCTGAGTTTCGCCAGCGCCCTCCAGTAATATTGGTGGATCAGCGCCTCCCCGTAAGGAACGATCTGAATGGCGCCCGCAAACTTCTTTTGTCCTATCCGCTCCACAAACCGGAACAGCGCCCTCTCATCCTCCTCCAGCTGCCGCTGGCTCTTTTTCTCTTTGGAAAATGGACAATAGCCACAGGAATAGTTGCAAAATCTCAGGCTTCCCCGGTAATAGATCTGACGGACCATTTCACGCTTTCCCCCATCTTTCGTCGTAATGCCATTTTTTCATTCTCTCCCTGACCTCCTCTGACATCAGTGCCGATCCGAGAAGATCAGACAGCGAGATCCCTCTCTCCGTCAGACAGATCTTCTCAGAATCTGCCGCCGCCATACCTCTCTGGATCCACTCTGTCAGCAGTGGATAATCCCCTTCCGGCTCACTGTCAAACCGGCTCCGGTACTCTTCTCTGTCAATGCCCTGGCAGAATAAAATATTTTTTATGACATAGCGTCTGCGCATCTCCTCTTCTGGGAGAAGGTAACCATGGGTGACTTCCAGAAAATCTTTCTTTTTTATATACTGCTGTAAAATGTCCATGCAGCCCCTCTGCCCCACGGCAAAAGGAGTTGAAAAATGCAGATCCTCGATATAACTGCGTCCACCACAGCCGATGGATATGGTGTTCTCAAATCCGCAGCTTCTCTGATCCAGCGGATCGGGATCTTTCACAAACCGGCGCATGGAAAGCTGCTTATAGCCTCTCTCTCTCAGAAAATCCCTCAGCTCCTGATACATCTCATAAAGGATCTCAGGATGGATCGTCATCTTCTGCGCCAGAAATGTGCCTTTTTTTATATACAGCGGATAGACAAACATTTCCTCCGGCTCGTATGCCGCCGCCTGATCTGCGGAGTCCAGCAGGCTTTTCACCGTCTGTCCCGGAATCCCATAGATGAGATCCAGATTCATACAGGGAAAATTACTCTTTTTCAGGATATGGGCCGCCCGGTGCACCTGTTCCACCTTATGCCTGCGGTTCAACGCCCGCAATTCCTCATCATGAAAACTCTGCACTCCCATACTCACCCGGGTGACACCATTTTCCTTCAAAAGTACCGCCTTTTCCTCCGTGGTTTGTGCCGGGGATGTCTCCACGATAACCGTCTTTCCCTTAAAACCCATCTGCCCCCTGGCTATGGAAAAAACCCTTTCAAGCTGTTTTTCTGATAGCAGCAGCGGCGTCCCGCCGCCCAGTGTCAGATCCGAAAAATCCGCCCCCTCTGGAAGAATAGTCCTCAGCTGCTCCGCCTGCCTCTCCATGGCATCTACATAGGCAGACATAAAATCTTCAGACTGCCCTGTCACGGAGAACAAGTTGCAGTAGCCACATTTACTCTGACAGAATGGAATATGAAAATAAAGGCTGTTCTGTCCTCCCGCCAGCCTTTGTATGTAATCCTCCAGACAGATCCCTGACAATGGTCCATAGGCTGTCTTGTGGGGATAACTGTACATGTATTGAACATATGGATTTTCCATGTATTTTCTCCTATAAAATGGCGTTGGGTTCAAAAATGTTGACCCTGAAATCACAATATAAAATGTTTATAAGGAACGGTGTTGACGATGGGATGGTTAAAACCATGATACAGATATCCGTCCTCACCATAGCAGGTTCCGTGATCCGAACAGCAGATAACAAAAGTATCTCCTTTCTCATGGAAGGCATGAAAAAGTCGTTCCAGCTGTGCATCCACATAGCGCAGCGCCGCTCCATGGCTTTCCACGCTGTCTTTTTTTGCGCCCTCGACATAAAAATTATTGGGATAATGGATGGCTGAAATATTAATATACATCATCATTAACTGTTCCTCAGGCACCCCACTGATCTTTTTTACCGCGAGATCGATCTGGTGTTTTGTAGATTCCCTGACCTTCGGTCCAAAGGAAGGATTCCAGAAGCTGTGCATGAAATAGGAGGGCATCACCTTTCCAATATCCGTTCTCTGGTCAAAAAAACTCAAGCCCCCTATGCAGAAGGTCTCATACCCTTCCTTTTCCAGTCCCTCAACAAAGGTGGCACCACGAAAACAAAACGCCCCCTCTGGCGCTTTTCTCCCCATCCCGATATCCTCGGAAAAAAACAGTTTTTCCCTCTGTTTCATATTTTTAATGCCGGTGTCGATCGGAAGAAATCCAGCAAACATGGCCTGATGGGAGGGATAAGTAAAATTGCCCGGTGCCTCGCATCGGCGCCATCTGCCATACCGGTTCAAAACCGGCGTCCCTCCCCGGTTCTGTTCTTCCTCTGCCACATCATAGCGAAGGGAGTCAATACAGACAAATAAAATATTGTATGCTCCCACGATCTTATTCATATCCATAATTCTTCTCACCCGTCCCTGTCAGCTGCCCTCTGTGCCATCCATTCCACCTGCCGCCGGTAGATCCGGTTCTCATGAAAAATATCCTGATACATCAGGTCCCCCTGGCCGTTCATCTCGATGATCTTTGGTCTCAGGGATCCCCGTTCCAGAAGCACATCGATCCCCGCCATCCTCAGTTCTGGAAAACAGGACATCGCCTTTTCGCACAAGACATTGATCTCACAGGTCACCTTTTCCGAAAGCCCCAGATCCGAAAATGCCAGAGGGGAATTATTCAGATGAAGGTTCGTCACCGGACCGGAAGAACACCTTGCCACCACAAATTCACATCTACCGAACTGCCACACCACCCGGAGGTCATAGCTTTTCCCTCCGAAGGAAGCTTTGGGGTGCCAGCGCTCCACCACCGCTCCCAGAGACAGCACTGCATCCAGAAGCTGGAAAATCTCCTGGGCATTCTCCATGCGCCGGAGCTTCTTTGTATTCACCAGCTCTTCTTTTTGAAGGATACAGGAAGTATACGCCGTCATCCTGCCTCCCCCCGGCGCCAGACGGAATGCGGTAACTCCCGCAGCACCAGAACTATTAACAGGCTTAATAAACACAGAATAAATTCTATGACGCCCCATGGTCTCCATAAGCTGTTCTGTGTTTTCAATTTTCTCCTCCAGCATCTCCGTGACTGAAACCTGGTTTTCCATCAGTATTTCCTTACACTGCCTTTTATCCAGCAGACGAAGGATCTCACAGGGAGGGTTCAAAAAAATGCCTCCTGCTTTCCCGAACCCTTTCATCTGCTGATAAAAAGAGGCCAGATGATCCTTCATTTGAAAAAGATCACTGCTCTTATAAGAGGGAGGATCCAGCTTCACCACATCCCCGTGAAACTCCATCCCCCCTGCTGTCTGCCAGTCCACAAACTGGACCGGATTATGTAATTCCCCGGCGGCCCGGAGAAAATATTCTGTCCGTCTTGTGCCTGGTTCTCCGACCAATACGATTCCCATAGATTTCACCAGAATTATTCGGTGAGCATCGGATAGCGGTAGATCTCTCCGTCGTACTCATCGTCCTCCTGTGGGTCACTTACATCCACCTCAGCAGACAGTCCTTCCAGCTTTTCCATCATAGCATCCGACATATAATGATATTCCAGATTCACCTCTTTGATATTATCATAGCCAGGCAGTTTCTTTAACAGAACCTCACCGCCCTGATCCGTCAATGTACCCTTAGAAAGATCCAGGGTGTCGATCTGTTTCATGTATTTGCTGTCACAGACAAGTTCTGCCACCTCGTCCTGAATTTCACTGTCCATGATACCAAGAGAACGAAGTTTCGGAAAATCTGACTTTTCCAACAGGTTTTTTACATCTTCCACTCCGCCGTCAAAACCATAGTCCTCCACACCAAGATACAGTGCCAGTTCTTCCAGTTCCGGCAGTTCTGCCTCTGCGATGCTGGCCAGCACTTCCTTGGGAAGACCGCCGCAGATGATCTCCAGACGCTTTAATTTCGGATGATGGATCTTTCCAAGGCTCAGATTTGTCCCACCCTTGACCGTCAAGGCTTCCAGTCCTGGAAGCGCCTCCCAGAGTGCGGAATAGTCTGCCTGCTCGATCCAGGACACCTCACATTCCTCAAAATCCATATCCCCCACAAACAGACTCCTGATCCCCGTAAATTTTTCCTTATTTGCCACGATGCTGTCAATGATGGGCTGGGCGCCATTATCCCAGGATTCTCCCCAGCACCCTATGATGATCTCTTCCAGTTCCGTCAGCTGCGGATCTGCCAGGATCTCTTCTGCCATAGTCTGTGCATTCTTTTTTCCGTCTTCATAATCTTCCCACTCGTATACATACTTTTTACTCTTTTTTGACATAATAATAAGACCTCCATTCCTTTTCCCGGTTTCTCTCGACGACACGGATCTGAATTCTGTCTCCAAACCGCAATTCCACCAGGGATAACATAATATAAATTTATTTTAACACAATCCCCCTGGCCTGTCATCTATTACCTTTTTCATAAACTTATCTCTCCAGTCGATATCAAATCTTACCTTATCCCCTTCAAATAACTCGTGAACCCTGGCAATCATGGCATCATATTCCCTGGGCTGATCCATTAAGGAGCACAATTCTTCACTGCAGACCGGCATAATGACAACGTTATCTGTAAATTTATCCCTCTCCACCGTGGACTGCAGCGGAACTGCCGCAATGGCCTTCCAGATATTAATCGTATTATAGTCAAAGCGATCTGCAATAAAAAATGATGTGACTTCCCTACCTGTTTTTGCCGTCTCTTCCTCTACCTTCAAATTAATAGAATGCCTCAGAACAGGTTCCCATTCCCCGCGTTTCTGACTATTTGCGTTCATAAGCGTCGCCTCAAGCATAACAACCTTATCTTTTTCATAAATCACGATGTCCCCCTGTCCGCCGCCAGCATGAACCAAAGGTTCAAAATCCGCCGACAAGGTCAGGTTGTAGCTCCCAAGCAAATCAATCCGTTTTCCAGAGAAATAGTACCAGGCGATTCCCACAATATACTCATAGATCGTAGGTACGGAAGCATCCTGGCTTACCATCTCTTTAATCTGCCTGTCATGGGATCTGTCCGCGAACAACCGGAGGATCTCTTTGACCTTCTCCGCCGGATAGGATTTCTCCAGAAATTGTGCAAATTCTTTCTTTCGTTTATCTGCGAGAATGGAAGGTATTTTCTCCCAGGATGTATCCGGAAACTCCCTTCGGATACGATCTTCCACCTGTTTTATTTCCTTATCCGTATATTTTAAGATTTCAGATAAAGAAACCACTTTACAATAATAGCTGTGTAACTCCTCTTCATACTCACGATAATTACTATAACAGGAATCCGTATCTCCCGATAAGTTTCCTGCGATTCGGCTTTGGATAAACCCAGCATCAAAAATGCAGGAACATAGTTCCCGATACGCCAATTCAACGAAACCATTATGAAAGCTGATCATACCAGTAGCTTTAAATATTCTCTTGGTTGTATCCGAATATTCTCTGATCTGGTCCAGAATCTTTGATAATGAAAACTGGACGTACAGATATTCATTGGTATGTAAAGCAAGGGTTTCCGGATACTGTTCTTCGGACGCCGAAAAAAACAGCCCGTCTCCTTCTTTGAGTGAAAAAAGATTCTGCCCCCTTCCAAAAGCTTTATTCAACATAGCTTTGTTATCTTCATAAAAAATCCATAGGTCATCCAGCTTTTGAGAGTTTTCCTCTTCATGGACATAATTCCACAATCGGTCATAAAATTCCCAGTAGACATACACAGCCGTATCCCTGAAGTGCATGTATCACATCATTCCTTCGGCCATTTGTATCCATCAGATTAAAAATCTGTCCTTCTTTGATCTTCACCAGATTCCTCCTAATAGTTTACAATTAAAATTTCCCGTGTCACTGATTTTCTATTTTTCCTCTGATAGTTTGCATTATGGTACGCATACTCCAGATCGATCTGCCTGTAATCTGCCCTGTCTTTTATCCATGTTTCCAATATTTCGTTTCTTCTCCCTTTGGATTCGATGACATTTGATAGCGCAAATTGAATATCCCGTTGGGATAAAGAATCCAGAAGATCCAGAAGATCCCTTTCCTCCTCTTCCCTCCAGCCTCCGTTCTCATTATAAGCAGCACAGGTAATAAGATAGGGGGGATCTGCGTAAACAAAATCCCCAGGGGTAAGGCGGTCCAGATCCATATCTTTAAAATTCAGATTGGTAAACACCGCTTTCTGTGTATGCAGCAGACTGAGAAAAGCAGATAATTTATCGTACATGTTCTGATTGAAGTCCCTCTTCCCCGGCGGCAGATTGAAACCGCCCTTCTGGTTAAAGCGGATCTGATTATTAAAGGCATAGATGATCAGTGTATATAATTTTATGTAATAGTCATCATCCTGAACCTCTGCCTGATTAACATCCTGACGCAGCTTCATATATGGTTCCCGGTTATAGGCGCTCAGTCCGTCACTGCTGCTGCAGCCATAATAGTTATATCCCTTTGTCTTTACATCGGACAAGCCATAAATCCGGATGACATCTTCGAGCCGGTTTATAAATTCCCGGCTGTCAAGCCTCTGCATGACAGAGTACAGATTTATCAACGGCGTGCAGCTGTCATTGTAAATATGCGCCTTTGCCGCCACGTTGATCCCCACATTACATCCTCCACAAAACAGATCTATAAAAGTTCCTATCTGCCCTGGAAACAGTGGCAATATCTGGGGTAAAAGCCTATACTTTCCCCCGGTATAATTTAATGGTGACTGTATCATAGTTCCCCTCATTCTTACTTCCTTTGGTCACAGGTGCAAAGAAATAACCGCTCCTGATTGTCGGCTATGTCTGATTTGCCCGTTGTAAAAGCTTTATAATTTTCCGAAAATACTTTTACTTCCCCTTTATTGTTTAATATTCTAAAAATATCTTCATCTGAAATCTTCGCGTTGGAACGATCATTTCCCTTTGCCGCCATATTATTATAAGAAAGCAGGATATAGCGGCAGTCAAGATTTTGAATCAGGTCTTCAAATGCCTCCGCCGCACTTTTCGTACAATACCTGCTCTTTAAGTGACTCCGGTCCATCTTCCTGGCAACACCAAACACCTCAGGCTTTTCCCACCGCGCCACATTTTCCAGCAAATGATAGGCATCACAGTACTGTCTGGAATTATAAGGCGGATCTATGTAAACCAGGTCTGCTGATATCTCTCTGGCAAGACTATTGGAATCCACATTAAAACATTGATTCTCCGGATGATTCACTTCGCTTACATCCGGCAGGGACAGTTCAAGATGTGCATCGAATTCTACACCTCGCCGGTAGGCGTCATAATGTCCGCAGGTTTTGGCTATTTTATCCATGGCATAAAGTAAGGAAGTGATCAAGATCGCCCGTTCCCTGAAATTAATCCTGCCCTGCTCATATTGGTCTTCAATGTCTTCCCGGATAAAACCTATCCTGGAACAATCCTCCAAACTAAAATAAGTATTTGCAAAATTCTGTGTCATATAGTTTTCTTCCGTTCCTTTCCCAGCATTGTAAGCATCGATCATAGTTTCCAACAGATCTTTATGATAGGACTCGGCAGAAAACCAGGCGTAATTAGAGATATAATTACTGTATAAAATATCGTTTGTGATCAGCTGTTTTTCCTGAAATGCAGATGCCACCGCTCCCGTTCCCGCAAAAATATCCACAACAGTTTTTACATTTTCGCACTCAGATTCCACCACTTTCTGGATGAATGGAAGCAGGCGGTATTTATTTCCCAGATACCGTCTATTGTTGATTTTAGTGGTTTTAGCCATTTGTATTACCTCTTACTATGTTCTTTCTTAACCCCTCATGCAAGCATGGTGCATTCTTATTCTCCCGGCTTTACTTTTACATTAAAGTATACCACATCTGCCCCTCGTTCTCAATTGTTGTTTCCTGCCACATCTTTTCAGATTTGATTCCCGGAGGTTTTTCTGTTATACTTAGCTCGACACTAAACCAGAACTGGTCGGAACGGAGAATAACCAATGAATCTGAAAAAATCCTGCTTTACCGCATTTATGTCCTGCATCAGCTTTATCCTGTCAACCTTTGTATCTTTTCCTTTTGTCGTACCCTTTCAGCACTGCTGTAACGTGGTCTGCGCGGTGATCCTCGGTCCGGTCTATGGATTCGTCTCCGCACTGATCACCGGGTGTATGAGGATGCTTTTGACTGGCAGGCCTGTTACCGCCATAATCGGAGCCGTCATAGGCGCTCTGTTATCAGGACTTTTTTACATTTTTTCAAAGAAAATGATCCTGGCAGTGGCTGGGGAGATCATCGGCACCGGACTGATCAGTGCTCTTTTGAGTTATTATGTCATGAAATATGGTTTTGGCGTAACCCTCTCCACCCCTCTCTACTATATTCCGCTGTTTATGCCCGCCTGTATCACGGGGGCGTTTCTGGGATATGCCATACTAGTCCTTCTTAAGAGATCCGGTTCATTATCGAAAATACGGGAGATGTTAAAATGATAGGGGAAGATTTGATCATAAAAAATATAAATAATATGGAGCCAAAAATACACTCCATAACAAATACCATCACCATCAACGACTGTGCCAATATCCTTCTGGCTGCCGGTGGGCATGCCACCATGGCTTCCGATGTAGCGGAAGCTTCTGAGATGACCTCCCACTGTGATGGTCTTGTACTGAATCTGGGGGCAGTTTCCTCTCTGGAAGCGATGCTGTCAGCGGGGAAGGAGGCCAACCGTCTGGGACATCCTGTCGTCCTGGATCCGGTGGCTGCCGGCGCCACCTCTCTCCGGAAAAACGCCTGTCGGCGTCTTTTGTCAGAACTGCACTTTTCCGCTATCCGGGGCAATGCCTCTGAGATCCGCACTCTTTCCGATCTCCTCACGAATCCCGGAGACACCACCGAATCTTTTGTGGATACCCCGGAAGCAGAGATCATGCAGGAGAAAAATCTGGAGATCTGCCGTGAGAACGCCCACTGTCTATCCCAGCATACAGATGCCCTTATCGTGGTTTCTGGAAAAGAGGATCTGGTGGTGTACCAGGATAAATGTGAGATGCTCCGGGGAGGCTCTCCCCTCTCCGCCCGCATCACCGGCAGCGGCTGTATGCTCACCGAACTCATCTGCCTGTGTATGGCAGCGAACCCCGAAGATCACTGGGGTGCGGTCTGTACCGCAGTTCGTCAGATGAATCTTGCCGCAGAAAAAGCAGCCCGGAAAACCCAGGCTGCCGAAGGGGGAACAATGTCCTTCCGAATGTATCTCATCGATGAGATCAGCAGACAGTTTACAGGTGGAGTACCCGGTCTCTGATCTCCTGGGTGCGTCCCTGGTTCCAGAACTGGGTTCCAATATATCCACAGGTACGCCTCGCCACAAAAAGCCTCGTCTGGTCATGACAGCCACAATTGGGGCACTGCCACATAAGCTTGCCGGAATCATCTTCTTTGATCACCACTTCACCGGAGTAGCCGCATTCATCACAGAAATCGCTCTTAGTATTCAGTTCCGCATACATGATATTTTCATAAATATGGCGCATAACAGAGAGGACCGCTGGAATATTATCCTGCATATTCGGCACCTCCACATAACTGATCGCCCCACCCGGCGACAGCTTCTGAAACTCAGATTCAAAACTGAGCTTGCTAAAAGCATCGATTTCTTCCGTCACATGGATATGATAGCTGTTGGTGATATAATTCTTATCGGTTACACCCTGGATCACGCCAAAACGTTTCTGCAGGCATTTGGCAAACTTATAAGTGGTAGATTCCATCGGTGTTCCATATACAGAATAACTGATATGCTCCTGCACCTTCCATTCCCCGCACTTGTCATTCAGACGCTTCATCACCGCCAGGGCAAAATCCCTTGCTTCCGGATCCGTGTGGGATTTACCCGTCATCCTCACACACATCTCATACAGTCCCGCATAACCGAGGGAGATGGTGGAATAACCATCATACAGCAGTTTGTCGATCTTCTCTCCCTTATCTAGCCTTGCCAGTGCACCATGCTGCCAGAGGATTGGAGCCACATCTGACACCGTTCCTTTGAGCCGTTCATGACGGCAGCGCAGCGCCCGGTGGCACAGCTCCAGCCTCTCATCCAGTATTTTCCAGAATTTGTCCATGTCTCCATAGGAAGAACATGCCACATCCACAAGATTTATCGTCACGACTCCCTGATTGAAGCGGCCATAATATTTGTGGCTTCCATCGGGATTCCTCTGCCCGTCCTCTACTGTGAGGAAGGAACGGCAGCCCATGCAGGTATATACATCCCCCTGCTTTAGCTGACGCATCACCTTGGCAGATATATAATCCGGCACCATCCGTTTTGCCGTGCACTTCGCCGCCAGCTCAGTCAGATACCAGAACTCAGAATCTTCTTCCATATTATCCTCATCCAGTACATAAATCAGCTTGGGAAATGCTGGTGTGATCCACACCCCTTTTTCATTTTTTACTCCCTGGATCCGCTGGCTCAGTACCTCTTCAATTAGCAGCGCCAGATCGTGGCGGGCCTGTCCCTCCACCTCGTCCAGGTACATAAACATCGTGACAAAAGGCGCTTGTCCGTTACAGGTCATCAACGTGATCAGCTGGTACTGGATCGTCTGGATCCCCCGCTTGATCTCGTCAGCAAGCCTCTTCTTTACAATCTCCTCCAGTTTCTCATCACTGGAAGAGAGTCCCAGAGACGCAAATTCCTCCTGAACTTCCTTTCTGAGCTTTCTACGGCTGATGTCCACAAAAGGCGCCAGATGAGCCAGGGAAAAAGACTGTCCGCCGTACTGGTTGCTCGCCACCTGCGCCACGATCTGAGTGGTCACATTACATGCTGTGTAAAAAGAATGTGGCTTTTCAATCAGGGTCTCGCTGATCACCGTTCCATTCTGCAGCATATCCTCCAGATTGATCAGATCACAGTTATGCTCTTTCTGGGCATAATAATCCGAATCGTGAAAATGGATGATGCCTTCTTTGTGGGCGTCCACAATCTCCTTCGGCAGCAGGAGACGCATCGTAAGGTCTTTACTGACCTGACCTGCCATATAATCCCGCTGGGTGGAATTGATGCTGGCATCTTTATTGGAGTTTTCCTGATTGACCTCTTCGTTATTGCACTCTATGAGCGACAGGATCTCGCTGTCTGTCGTATTGGCCTTTCTGGCGATCTCACGCTGGTAGCGGTAACGCACATATTTCTGAGCAATCTCGTAACCGCCCTCCTGCATGATCCCAACCTCTACCATATCCTGTATATTCTCCACATTGACAGCGTGGGAAGCGCTTTCAATCCTATCGGATACGCGGTTTGTCACATCTGCGATCTGAAGCAGCGTCAGGCTTTTATGTTCTTCCACCTCTTTATTCGCTTTCTGGATCGCATTACTGATCTTCTCTGGATTAAACTCTACCTCTTCCCCGTTTCGCTTGATGACCCTTGTCCTACTCATGATTACAATTTCTCCAATCCGTCTTAACAACTGAATATAGTATTTTCTTCATCTTCATACACAAGATGTTGTGTTCTATCATATCACTCCCCGGAATGGATGTAAAGAGAAAATCACAAAAAAATCTAAAAAAACATCTTTCCCCTACAGGATTCCCACCTTTTTCAGCAGGAATTCCCCATTTGTCGTCTTCGCCACTCCTTTCTGAAGCGTGTAGGTGAAATACATCTCACCATCACGATATTCTTCACAGAAACTGTAATTTTTTATCCCCTCAGCTTCCTTTTGCTGATCACAGATCCCAAGATCATGAGTCGTAATAATGCCGCAGCAGCCCTGCTGGGAAAGTTTCTGTATGACCCCCTCAGCTCCTTTTCTGCGGTCCACAGAATTCGTCCCGCGAAAGATCTCATCAATCAGAAAAAATACCGGTTCTGCTTCCCCCGCCGCATCGATGATCCGGCGGATCCGGAGCAGTTCAGAATAAAATGTAGAAATTCCCTCCGTAGTGCGGTCCACGATCCGCATAGAAGTCATAATCCGGAGACAGCCGCAACTCACAGCTTCCCCGCACACCCAGCTCCCAGCCCTGGCAAGGACCATATTGATGCCTACGGTACGCATAAACGTGCTCTTTCCGGACATATTAGAGCCGGAAAGGATGACAATGCCATCCTCCATCTTAAAATCATTGCACACCCGTCCCTTATTGGGCAGCAGCGGATGCCCCAGCTTCATCCCGCAAAATCCTTTGTTCTCCTCCCTCACTTCCGGCGCGCACATCCGGTCGCAGCTGCGCAGCAGACTGGCAAAGCTTAAATAACACTCCATCTCTCCCAGTGCCTCAAACCATGCCTCTGCCTTTTCACCATAAGCTTCTTTCCATCCCTGCAGATCATAGGCATTTTTATAACTCCATAGAAAAGTGGTATTCAGCAGAAAATCCGAAAGCAGATTATGACACCAGCCCACATTGCGGGAAATGCGGACCAGTTCATCCATTCCCTTCCGGGCCTCCGCCAGGATCTCCTGCAGTTCCTTTCCCCGCTCTCCGGCAAATTCCCTGGAGAGCACCTCCCTGATCGCCAGGTTATAGGGCATGATCTTCCGGGAAGCTATGCGCAGCTGTTCCAGATAACTATATTTTCCCAGCCTCCACAGGCAGAATTGGATCAGGAGAAGAGTCCCCAGCAGGGCAAATCCTGTATTTGTACGAAAGCCGAATAGATAAACGCAGGCAGCTATCGTCAGTCCCTGCATCACCTTCACCAGTACAGATAGCCATCTGCTGCCGGAAAAGGGCTCACGAGCCTTTAGCTGCTCTAAAAGCGCAGAAATTTCTTCCCCAGTATCAATCCGGGAAAAAATGTATTCCATGTGAGCTGCCCTTTCATAGTCCTCACCGACCTCATGGATCATCTGCTGTCTTTTGGAGATGTCCTCTATGGAATACTCTGGTGAGAGAAGATCTTCCGCCAGTTTCCTGCGCCCATGAAAGGTGTGGGTACAGTTTATATACTGAAACAAAGAGCGTTTACCGATGATATCCAGATCCCAGGCATAAGGATGCTCTTCCCCTGCCAGGTCTCCTCCATCGTCTTCCCCCTCCTGCCACTCTCCCAGGAACCGTTTTTTATCCCTTTGTACTATGTCCCTGAGCCCCCTCATCCGCTGAATCTCCTCCAGAACCCGGTTGTGCCATATCAGGGCAAAGACAAACAGCACCAGCTGTGCCGCCGCCACAATGCCCACCCCAAATAAGTTAGAAGTGAAACATAACCTGACGCCAGTAAACACCAGTGCTGCAAATAATACTAGTTTTACGATCCCCAGTATATTACTTTTTTTATTTTTTCTCTCTATCTCGTCTTCATAATAGCCGATCATTTCATTGAATCTCTGTTCCATATATCCTCCCCGCCACAGGCAGCGCAAACAATTTCATGACTAAGAACATCAGGCTGGTCCCAGTTCCAATGTCTTGGTCACAGCTTTAATAAGAGACTGCCGTGGGCTGGAATTTCTTTCTCCACATTTAGAGAAATCACCTCTCCTTCCCAGAGATCCTCTGCCGTTCCGGATGCATGACTAAGATATTCCTCCGGTGCCACAGCCACCTCGTCCTCACTGATATTAAATATTGCCAAATACTTGGAGGAATCCTCTGTGCTCTCTGACTGCCATAGGATCACCTGCTCATCCCGGAAGATCTCCCTGGCCCCTTTCGATCCGTCCAGCAGTCCCAGCACCTTGTCATTGCACAGCAGGGATAATGTCCAGTCGTCCAGTTTAGGAAGTTCAGCGCCCACCATAAGCGGTGAACGGAACATACACCAGAGCGTCATCATTGTTCTCTGCTCCGTCCTGGAAAAATTGGTCTGTCTTTCATCCTCAAAACCTTTTCCCAGCCAGCCCAGGGGCAGCATATCACAGTCCGGATATCCTCCGTCCCTGACCTGCTCCTGCCAGTTTCTACAACGGTCGAACATGTCCCGCAGAGAATCCCAGTGATCCCAGAAATCATCGGTGATCCGCCACATATTGGCATTTTTATGATAATGTTCCGCCCATTCTAACAATGCCGGTCCCGGCGACAGGCTGAGAACGATATCCCTGCCGCAACGTTCAATGGCTTTATGGAGCATCGTGATCTCTTCTCTGGCAGACTCCGCATCCCCGCGGCAGATGTCATCACATTTTACAAAATCCACTCCCCACTGGGTATATAGCGCCATCAGGGAATCATAATACTCCTGTGCCCCTTCCTCTCCAGGGATCACCCCATACATATCCGGATTCCAGGGGCAGATGGAATAGGGGCTGGCAATCTCATTTGCTGTGCGCTCCGTCCCAAGAATCTTAGAATGGTTGTGGGCTGCAATGCGGGGAATCCCCCTCATGATATGAATGCCAAATTTAAGCCCCAGCCCATGTACATATTCTGCCAGGGGGGCAAACCCCCGTCCTCCGGCAGAAGAGGGAAAACGCTGGGGGCAGGGAAGGAGTCTGGAATACTCATCCATCTCTACCTTCCAGAATGGGATATACTGGTGTTTGTCCCGCTGGCTTCCAGCATCATAGGAATACCACTCGATGTCCACCACCACATACTCCCAGCCGTGGGATCTGAGGTGTTTTGCCATATAATCCGCATTTGCCTTTACCTGGTCTTCCGTCACTGTCGTATCATAATAATCATAGCTGTTCCAGCCCATAGGTGGTTTATTTAGATTCAACATTCTTCCATTTCCTTTCATTCAAATCCGTCAGGCTATGCATGCCGGATATCCGTATATTCTGAAATCTCCCGGCTCACCGTCACCAGATCTTCCACACTCAGATCATGCACCGATGCATGTCCAGTGATCCTGGCAAATGTTTTTAATTCCGCCAGCGATACATTGAGATAATTTGCCACTCTCTGCGCCGACGCTTCCACTTTCATCCGTTCCCTGAGCTTAGGATCCTGGGTGGCAATGCCCACCGGACAGTTTCCTGAACCACAGATCCGGTACTGCTGGCAGGCAGCAGCGATAAGACCCGCACTGGCTACCGCCACGGCATCCGCCCCCATGGCAAGCGCCTTGGCAAAATCCGCTGACACCCTCAGTCCCCCAGTGATCACCAGGGAAATATCCGAGCGCACCGAATCCAGATATTTTCTGGCACGGTGCAATGCATAGATCGTCGGAACACTTGTTGCCTCCCGGAGGAAAAACGGGCTGGACCCGGTAGCTCCTCCCCTTCCGTCAATCGTTATAAAATCCGGTTCTGCATATACACAGTACTCCAGATCCCGCTCAATGCGTCCTGCCGAGATCTTTATGC
>CAMTDY010000010.1 GCA_947070915.1 uncultured Roseburia sp. | reverse complement strand
AGATGTAGCTCCGTCTCGTGGGCTCGGAGATGTGTATAAGAGACAGGTAAAAATATTTATTGCATTCAAGATGGAGTCGAGGAAAAAACAATGTTAGATGTTGACTGTCCTATAATAGATTTTTCAATATCAAATAATGGTTTATTGTATTCATATGTGGAAAAACTGGATGGAAAAGAAAGTGTAAGGCAAAAGTTAGTACTATTAGACGAAGGAAAAGTGAAGAATTTGTATTAAAAAATGCCGAATGAAGGAGACGGGGAAGTCTACCTGCGGGCGAGTATCCCTCACCCGCCAGGGTTTACAACCCCCTGTTTATGTAGTATAATGAAAAAATATTAGAAGGATGATAAGGTAAAGGAGAATCAGAAACATGCCGTTAGGATCGGAATCTGGCAGAACACAATACCAGCTGCGGTATGCTGCCGGGATCTACTGGCTGCTTGATATGAGCCAGCCGGGATATCCCTACAGAAAACCGCTGCCTCTGAACGAGATGGGAGCCTCGATCTGGAGAAGGATGGAAAAGAGGATGGGGCAGGAAGAGATTTCGGCGGAGCTGGCAGAGGAATATGGGATTTCCCGGGAAGAGGTGGGAAAGGATGTACGGGATTTTTGCCAGCAGCTGGAACGGCAGGGAATCAAAGCGCATAAATAGTAGATCTGAATGAGACGGCGTGGAGGCAGAAATGAATATTTTACTTATTGGAGGCGCGGGAAGTTTGATGAATCAGATGATCATCAAACTGAGAAAAGAAGGGCACAGGGTGTATCTGCTGACGGGAGAGCAATTTGGTACAAGTTCCTATGCAAAAGTGTTTGAACGCTATGATTTTTCTTATGATAATAGTAGTCTGAATGAGATATTTGAAAGTGTGGGCCCGGATGTGACATTATTTCTGGGAGCGTATGATCCCAATTTTTCCTGGAAGGAAAGGGATCGGGATTCTGTGCGGTATATATCTTCGCTTATGAACCTGCTGACTGCTTATGCCAGCGTGAGACAGGGGCGGTTTGTCTATCTCTCATCGGAAGAGGTGTACCGTGGAAATTTTGAGGAAAATATTACAGAAGATGTCCCTGCCTGTGGGGAAGGAGTCCGGGGAATGGCGCTGGTACAGGGCGAGTATCTCTGTAATAATTTCAGGGAAATTCAGGAACTGGACATTGTGGTGCTGAGGCTGGACCATCTGTACGGCATTCCAAAAGACCGGAGCCAGCTGGACGGGCTCTGCGGTTCCATGTGTGTAAAGGCATTGGAGAATGGGTATCTTCTGGCTGATCCGAACATCACCCATTCCCTCTTGTTTGAGTCGGATGCGGTAGAGTTTATTTATCAGTTTATGAATAACAGGAAGACAGGGTATTCCCTGTATCACATTTCCGCTTCTGTTCCGGTGACAGAGATACAGATCGGGGAGATCCTGTGCCAGACGCTGGGTGACAATATAGAGCTGGTGGAAGCGAATGAGCTGGAGGAGCAACGGAGAGTGCTTTCCAATCAGAGGTTTATCAGTGAATTTGGAGCTGCTGTCTGTCACCCGCCGGAGGACGGGATCCAGAGAGTGGCATCTTATATCAAGAAACATAAAGAGGCTTTTATACAGGAGGAACAGGAAAAAAAGAGTTTTGGCGGTGACATTATCCGTAAATTCGGATGGTTTTTTAAGGCGTGTGTTCCATTTATAGAAAATATGGCATGCTTTATTCCATTTTTTATGTTAAATAACAGAACGGTAGACAGCCGGTATTTTTCCAGGCTGGATTTTTACCTGCTGTATGTATTGCTTTTTGCTGTGGTCTATGGACAGCATCAGGCAATTTTTTCGGCTGTACTGGCGGTCTGTGGCTACTTGTTCCGGCAAATGTATACCCGCAGCGGATTTGAAGTGATGCTGGATTATACCACCTATGTCTGGATGGCGCAGTTATTCATACTTGGCCTGGTGGTGGGTTATATGCGGGATCAGATACGGGCGATCCGGACCGAGGGTGCAGAGGTACAGAAGAGTCTGGGGCGCCAGTTGAAGGATATCAAAGATATTAACAGTAGCAATGTCCGGGTAAAGGATGTACTGGAGCGGCAGGTGATCGACCAGAAAGACAGCATTGGAAAACTGTACAGCATCACCTCCACTCTGGATCAGTACACGCCAGAAGAAGTTCTCTTTTATGCGGTGGAGATCTTGTCCCGGATCCTGCGGAGCCCGGATGTGGCGATCTATACGGTGTACAATTCGGATTATGCCAGACTGTTTTCCTCCAGCTCCGAAGTGGCGCGCAAACTGGGAAATTCCATCCGTTACCCAGAGATGGGAGAGCTGTACGAGTGTTTGAAAGAGCGTAAGGTGTACATCAACCGGAAGATGGATGAACGGTATCCGCTGATGGCAAATGCCATTTATGACAAAGAGGAAATGAATATGATCGTTATGGTTTGGGGGATCCCCTGGGAGCGGATGACGCTGGGGCAGGCGAATCTGCTCGTTGTCATCAGTTATCTGATCCAGAATGCTATGCTGCGGGCTAGCCGTTATATGGCGGCTCTTGAAGAGCAGAGATATGTGGAAGATACCCAGATCCTGGAACCGGAGGCATTCAGCGCCCTTGTCAAAGCTTATCATAAAGCAAAAAAGAAAAACCTTACGGTCTGTACGCTGTTGCGGATCCAGACGGACACGGAAGATTACGGGCAGATCGGAAAAGTGTTGATGAAAAATCTCCGGCAGACCGATTATATGGGGACGATGGGGGACGGGAAAATGTATGTGCTTCTGGCAAATACGGTCCGGATGGAAGCGGACATTGTGGTCGGCAGGTTTGCAGAAGCGGGAATAGAAAGCGAGATCGTGGAAAGAATCGAGGAATGAGTTCAGATATGGAGAGATTCATTGTTCTGGTTGTTATCAATACGCTGGTGGCGGCGGGGTATCTGGCCTGGAACCGGATTCAAAATAAGGAGAGGCCTCTCAGTTATATTTCCAAAGGCATGGTGATGATACTATGCCCTGTGCTCGGTGCTCTTTTTGTTTTTCTGGGATACATCATTTACCGGTGTTTTTTCTCCCAGGAGGTAGACCTGGAGGATGTGATCTTTAAAAAGGACCGGGTAAAGACTTTTACCCATGCGGATGAGGAGCGGGGGCGCACGGTAGTTTCCATGGAGGAGGCATTAGCTGTTACGGATAAAGATAACCTGCGTACCTTGATGTTAAATGTGGTACGGGGGGACGTCCGTGAATCCCTGAAAGCCATCTCGCTGGCATTAAACAGTGAGGATTCCGAGACTTCCCATTATGCGGCTTCGGTTCTTCAGGATGCACTGAATGATTTCCGGACAACGGTTCAGAAGTGCTATAATGAGATTCAGAAGCGGGAAGATAACCGGGAGGAATACATCCGTATCCTCATCGACTATATGGATCAGGTGCTGCGGCAGCAGGTATTTACGGATATGGAGCAGAGATCTTTTGTGGAACAAATGGACTCAGTCTGTGAATTATTATACATGGAACAGCCGGAACAGATGACCAGCCGCCACTATGAGGCGGTCAGCATGCGGCTGTTGGAGATCCGGGAGTTTGCCCGGTGCAGGATCTGGTGCGGGCGGGCGGCGGTACATTATCCGGATACGCTGGCTACCTATACCTGCCAGCTGAAATTATTTTTTTCCATTGGGGACAGGGAGCATTTTTTTGAGGTTCTCTCACAGCTGCGAAGCTCCAAAGTGGTGATCGACAATGAGACGCTGGAGCTCATCCGGGTATTTCAGCAATAAGGAAGATAGAAGGTGCTGCAAATGTCAATGAGGCTTTATACAATATTACAGTTTACCGAAATTTTAAGCGTCTATATGATTATGACGGTACTGCTGCCTGCCTTTGTCCTGTATGACAGGATAAGAGAGCGCAGGTTTGCCCAGAAATTTTTTATTTGTATGCTGTCAGGAAATTTTTATATTATGAATCTCGTTTTTTTTCTGCAGCTTCTTCACATTTCTAACCGTTTCACGTTGGTCACTGGTACTTTTATTCCGGCTTTCATTCTGTGGCGGCGGTTGAATAACATACATCTTATGCCTTTTTTTCGTGGTCTCTGGCACAACCTGCACCGGGTTTCAGATGGGAAAATGGGAGGGAAGACCGTTGTATTCCGGCTGCTGGATCTTCTGCGTCAGGGTGTGGCGGCACTGGGGCGTGCGCTTTTGCAGAGTTTTAGAAAGCGGTGGCTGGAATGGATCCTGGTGGCGGCAGTTTTAGTGCTGCTGGCGGCTTTCTACGGTATACAGCTGCTGCGGGGATATGGATATACCGCTTCCGATACCCCGGTGCATCTGTACTGGATCAACGGAATGAGCAGAAATAATATTTTTATCGACGGCGTATACCCCTTTGGTTATCACTGTGTGATCTATTACCTTCACACAGTATTTGGGATAGACAGCTATGTTTTTATGCGGCTTTTTTCCTTTGTGCAGACGCTGATGCTCCACATGGTTCTGCTGGGATTTATCCGTCTGTGTTGCCGGAGCAGATACATCAGCTATGCGGTTATGGGGATTTATGTAATTGGTGATTTTCTGCAGCCCAGCACTTATCTGCGTTTTTTCTCGGTGCTTCCCCAGGAGTACGGCATGATCTTTATTCTTCCTGCGATCTATTTTGCCTTTTATTTTTTCCAGGAGAGAAGGCGGGAAGTGAAAAAATGGCTGCCTCCCAGGGAGTCCCGGCTGGCGCTGGTATTTTTTGCCATGAGCTTTTCCATGACACTGGCAGTGCATTTTTATGATACAATGATTGCAGGGCTGTTCTGTGTGGGGGTGGCTGCCGGGTATCTGTTCTGGTTTTTGAGGAAACAGTACTTCTGGAGTGTGCTTCTCACGGGATTTCTCAGTGTGATGATCGCTGTTCTGCCGATGGCGACGGCTTATGTTATGGGGACGCCGCTGCAGGGGTCTCTGGGATGGGGAATGAGCGTCATCAACGGTTCCGGTGATAAGCAGGGGGGAACAGAAGAGGAAGAGACTGGCTCCACGGTGATCTACTATGATGAGATGGGCAACCAGGTGTCCGAACCAGAAGCCCTGGAACCCGGTGACGGCACGGAGAACAGTGAACCGGCGGAGGGAATCCGGCAGAAGCTGGGACGGGTATGGGGTAAGCTCTGCTCCGCCGTCAATGGTGCGGTGCTGAATGAGCCTCTGTCCTGGTATTACATCGTTGTTCTGGCTGCCATGGGACTGCTGTTTGTGCTGGGGATCCTGTTTCTGGTGTTCCGAAGACCCTGTTATGGAGCCATGCTCTTGTCCACAGGCGTTTTTATGGGACTGATGCTGATCCTGCAGACCGCGAAAGAATTGGGATTACCGGAACTGATGGATGGCAGCCGGTGCCGGATCTATTTTGGCTATATGCTGCCGGTGGCATTTGCCTTTGCGGCGGACGGGGTGATCCGTCTGCTTCTGTGGAAGAAAAACTGGCATAAGGGGCGGAATTTCTGCTCCCTGGTCTGTGTGGCGGCTTCGGCCTGCCTGCTGTGGAACGGGGATTACCGCAAAGAGCCTGTAGAGAATACAACCCTTGTCACCAACGAAGCCATCACCTGCCTGACCAATATTATCCGGGAGGAAAAAGATTTTACCTGGACGATCTGTTCCGCCAATGATGAGACACAGATGGGACTGGACCATGGCTATCATTATGAGTTGATCACCTTCCTGAAAGATATGGAATTAAATGATATGGAACCGGGGGAGGAACCACTGATCCGTATTCCTACCGACAGCGTCTATATCTTTATCGAGAAAGTCCCCATCGATTACACAGAACACTATGCGGAAAGCGGTCAGACAGTATCGAGGCAGGGGGCGGGGCGTGATCTTCCCAGTGTGGGAGGGATCGATATGTACAAGGGAGAGAACCGCTGGATTCTGATGTCAAGGATCTATTACTGGGCGCAGGAGTTTAAACAGCTGTATCCCTACGAAGTGCGTACCTATTGTGAGACGGACCAGTTCGTGTGTTATAAGATCAGCCAGAATCCGTACCACCTGTTTAATTTTGCCATTGATTACGGTTACAATTCCCGTAAATTAGAGGAGTGAGGGTATGATAACAAAGAAAAATTTTCTGATCATGGGAGTGACCATGTTCGTACTGTTATTTTTGTTTCAGTTCTCACAGATCATGAAAGAGTCGGGAAATGAATACGATGTCAATAATTATGCGGCGGCTGCCAGCCTGAACGGAGAGGATGTCTGGCAGAAAAGCTCCCAGAAAGATGTACTGGAAGAGGGCGGTTATGTGCTATTCATAGGAAATAGGAAGAGTGACATCGGAAAGACGGTGTCCTGGTGGTGTACGTATACCAAGCGGGAACTGGTAGTCTGCCAGAGTGTAGAGGAGTGTCCGGAGGAGGCTGCAGAAAAAGCAGAGGTGTTTCTTCTGGAATCTTCCTATGTCACAGAAAAAAAAGACGTCGAAGCTCTGGCAGAGACAGCCCGCAGCGGGGGAAATCTAATTTTTTGTGATCTGCCGGATGTCTATGAGATTAAAACCTCCCGTCAGTGGAAAGAGCTGCTGGGGATCCGCCAGGTGAAGGAGCAGCGGCAGGAGATCCAGGGAGTCAATCTGTTCTCCGGTTTTTTGCTGGGAGGGCAGGCGATCTATCTCCCGGAAGATGAAGAGGAAAAAGAGGAGCGTCAGGATCTGGATCTGAGTACGGTCTGGTACGAGACCATCACTGGCTGTAAAACCTATATGGCAGGGATGCTTTCGGATCCCACGGTGAAAAATGAAGAGCTGCCTCCACTGATCTGGCGTGCCGGTGTGGGAAAGGGAAAGGTGTTTGCCGTCAATGGCGATTTTATGAGAGACTGCACTGGCATCGGTATGCTGAACGCCATTCTGGCAGAGATCAAACCCTATGATCTGTACCCGGTGGTGAATGCCCAGTGTATCGGAGTGGCGAACTTTCCGGGGCTGGCGTCAGAGAATCCGGAGAAGATGAAAGAACTGTACAGCAGGGAGCTTCCCGCTGTATTCCGTGACATCATCTGGCCGGGACTCTGCTCCGCTGTTGAGAAAATCGGCGCCCATCTGACCTGTTATCTGGCTCCCCAGTCTGATTATGGAGATGATGAGGAGCCCCGGAAGGAGCAGCTGGTTTTCTATCTTCGGCAGTTAAAGGAGAGGGAGGCGGAGGCGGGACTTACGCTGGAATATGTTTCTGCCGGCGGTCTGACCGGGAAAATGAAGGCAGATCAGTCCTTTTTCCAGAATTCCGGCAGCCAGTACCGCTACGGGGCAGCCTATGTTCCACCGGGCGGGGCGGCGTACAGCATAGAGAAGTTAAAGGAATACGATTTTTTTGCACATATCCAGACGGTGGCAGGGATTTATTCGGCGGAGCGTCCGGTGGTTTCCTATCTCACAGACGAAATTACACTCCAAAGTATAACCAGTACCGGGCTTTCCCATACCTATAAGGAAGATCTGAGGATGAAAAGCCTGCAGACGGCGCTGGGGTATTCAAATATCGTATTGGATATGAATCACATCACCTGGCCGGAGAAAGAGGAAGACCGCTGGGAGATCCTGTCTGAGAGGTTTTCCAGCCAGATCAACACCTACTGGAAAGCCTTTGAGATGTTTGATCAGATGACAGCTTCCCAATGTGATCGGAGGATACGGAATTTTCTTGCGATGGATTATGAGGATTCCAGAGTGGGTGATGAAATCCATGTCAGCATAGAGGACCGGAACGGGAATCTGTGGTTTATACTACGGACCCATGGAGAAAAGGTGGTTTCGGTGCAGGGCGGAGATTTCAAAGAGATTGAGACAGACGCCTACCTGATCCGTGCCAGCCGGGATGAGCTTACGATCCGCTGTGAAGCGGAAGATTCCTTATATTATTACCTGCCCTGATAGTGCATTTTCTCATTTTTGGAATGTTTCCGATGCAGTCAGGCAGAGTCAGCCGTCGAGCTAGATATGGAAAAGAGGTGAGAGAGGTGAAGATCTGCATTGTGGCAGAGGGATGTTATCCCTATGTGGTAGGCGGGGTATCCGGATGGATACACAGTATGATCCGCAATTTCCCGAATATTGAATTTATCCTGCTGGCCATCGTGGCAAACCGTTCCCAGCGGGGCAGATTTGCCTATGAGCTGCCAGAAAATCTCACGGAGGTTTACGAGGTATATTTAGAGGACTGCGACTGGCAGAACCGGGAGATGAAAAAACATAAGTTTAAACTAAATAAAAAAGAGTACCGGGCGCTGAGAAGCATGGTGTTCAATGAAAAAATAGACTGGGATGTGATCTTTGACCTCTTCTGCCATAAGAAGTTTTCCATCGATGAATTATTGATGGGACCAGACTTTTTTCATATCGCCAGGGAGTGTTATAAGACCCACTATTCCCAGATCGTGTTTTCCGATTTTTTGTGGACCCTCAGATCCATCTACCTCCCTCTGTTTTTTGTCCTGAAGACCAGGGTCCCTGAGGCGGATCTCTACCACTGTGTAGCCACTGGTTATGCCGGTATACTGGGAAGCATGGCAAAACATTTCCATCACTGCGGTCTGCTGCTCTCGGAACACGGGATCTATACCAGGGAGAGGGAAGAAGAGCTGATCAAGGCAGACTGGGTGGAGGGGATTTATAAAAATATCTGGATCGAGCAGTTTAAGAAGATGTCTCAGGCGGCATACGACCGGGCGGATCTGGTTACCAGCCTGTATGAACATGCCAGAAGTCTCCAGATCGAGCTGGGATGTCCTGCCGAAAAAACCAGGGTAACTCCCAATGGCATCGATACAGGCAGGCTGGAGGGACTTCCCGGCAAAAAAGAAGGGGAGCAGGATATGATCCAGATCGGGGCGGTACTCCGGGTGACGCCTATCAAGGATGTGAAGACGATGATCCAGGCATTCTCTTTTGCGAAGAAAAAAGTGCCGGCTCTCCGCCTGTTTATTATGGGACCCTGTGATGAGGATGAGGAATATGCCGGGGAGTGCTTTGAACTGGTGGAAACACTGGGGGTATCCGACGTGGTATTCACCGGACGGGTGGACGTCAGGGAATACCTGGGGCGAATGGATATGACCATCCTCACCAGCATCAGTGAGGGGCAGCCGCTGACGATATTAGAGAGCTTTGCAGCGCATAAGCCAGTGATCGCCACTGATGTGGGGAACTGCCGGGAGCTGATCTATGGCGGGGAAGATGATTTTGGCACAGCGGGGATCCTCACCCACATTATGAATCTGGAGGAGATTACCGATGCCATGGTGGAGCTGGCGCGGAACCGGGAACGGAGAGAACGGATGGGGGAAAATGGATACCGGCGGGTGATGAGTAAATACAGGATCGAGGACATGCGGAAGACCTATCATGAGATTTATTATGACTTTTGCGGGAAGTCAGACGGGACATGGAGTGAAGAGGCATTTACTGTCACCGGATAGAGAGGAGGAGTGGTTATGGCTGGAATCGGTGTAAAACTGAATAAAATATACAATAAAAATACGCTGACTACCAATCTGCTCGGAATGGGGTACAGTACAGTGATCACCATCGCCCCCATGATCATGGTGATCTTTGCCATTGTGGCGATGCAGCTGGTTCTGGAGATATCGAAGACCGGTTATGCGGCCAGGGAGCTTTTCGCCTGTACCGTACTTTACATCTTTATTTTTTCATTATTGACAGCGGCCCCTTTTAACTCTGTTCTGTCAAGGTACATGTCGGATGTGATCTATGATGAAACCTTCGACGACGTTCTTCCCTGTTTTTATGTGGGGATGATCATAAACGTTGGTTTCAGCTGTCTGTTCGGTATTCCCTTCTGTATCCGGGAGTATGTGGCGGCTCAGGTGCCAGGTGCCTTTGTCATAGCCGGTTACTGCGGATATGTCGTGCTGGTTCTGGTATTTTATGAGATGCTGTATCTGTCAATCTGTAAAGATTATAAGAAGATCTCCTTCTTTTTCTTTCTGGGAATGGTGGTGACCGTGGGAGTATCGGCGCTGCTTGTCTATGGATTCCACCTGGAAAAGACTTTTTCCATGCTGGTTTCCCTGGATGCCGGCTTCCTTCTGATCGCCAGTCTGGAGATCGCCGTGATCCGGAATTATTTCCGGGGCAACAGCGGGGAATATAAAAGGGTACTGCACTATTTTAAGCTGTACTGGAAGCTCATTGTGACGAATTTTCTGTATATCCTTGGACTGTTCATCCACAATTTTGTATTCTGGTCCACAGAACTTAAAATGGTGGTGGCGGATACCTTCGTGAGCGCCCCTTCCTATGATCTGGCCACCTGTCTCGCCATGTTTACCAATATATCCACCTCGGTTATTTTTATCTCCCGGATAGAAATGCATTTTCACGAGAGATACAAAGTCTATTCGGAGGCGGTGATCGGAGGCAGGGAGATGGACATTGACCTGGCGAAAAAGAGAATGTTCCGTCAGGTTTCTGAGGAATTGCTGAACCTCGCCAGGATTCAGTTTATTATTTCTGCGGTCCTGTTCTTTCTATGTATTATCCTGCTTCCACGGTTTGGATTTGGGGGAATGGTGATGAAGATCTATCCGTGTCTGGCGGCAGGTTATTTTATACTGTTTATCATGTATGCAGCGATCATTTTCCTGTACTATTTTAATGATCTGACAGGATCCCTTCTGACCGCATTAGTCTTCTGCCTGTCAACCCTTGGCGGCAGCATCGTGGCGGTAAATCTGTCAGAAATCTGGTATGGGACCGGCGTGTTCACCGGGGCTTTTCTAGGGTGGTGCAGTGCCTACTGCCGCCTGAACTGGCTGGAGGATCATCTGGATGAGCACGTGTTCTGCCGGGGAAATATTTTGCAGGCGGGTCATGGGAAGCAGCCGGATTCCAAGGTGTTTGACCGGTATTCACTGGCATTACAGCAAATCGAAAATGAGGAGGAGTGAGATCCATGCAGACAGGAGAGATATTACGGATCATTATGATCACAGCGGGTGTACTAATTTTTATGCAGACCATATTATCTTTGGCAAAACGGCAGTTAAAAGAGCAGTTCTGCCTGCTCTGGGGAGTGATATCCTTTCTGCTGGTTCTGGCGGGGATCATTCTCCGGCCGGTCACACTGAGCCAGTATATCAGCGGAACGGGTATGCTGCTTATCATCGTGGCGGGCAGCTGTGTAGTGTGCTGTCTGTATTTTCTGAGTATTCAGTTGTCTGTCCTGAGCCGAAAAAATCAGGAGCTTGCCATGCAGGTCTCCCTGCTAAATCAGGAAAATGAGCGGATCCTGGCGGAACTGGAGAAGCTCAAGAAGAAAAATTAGTGTATGCGGTCTGGAGATGCCGGAACCGACGGGAGGTGTGTGTATGAAGAAGATATTATTTGTAATCAATACCCTGGGAGGAGCCGGGGCGGAGACCGCTATGCTGGAACTTCTGCGCAGTCTTTCCCCTGAAGAATATGAAATCTCGCTCTTTGTTCTGCTGAACCAGGGGGAGATGGTGGATCAGCTGCCCTCCCATGTCAGGCTTCTCAATACAGATTTCTGCCGGGAATCGGTGCTGGGCAGGGAGGGAAAAAAGAGGTTGAACCGCTATGTGTTCCGGACATTATTCCGGCGGGGAAGTGTGTTCCGCAATCTTCCCTATCTGATAAAAAATCTGGTTTCCATGATCCGGAAAGGGAGGCTGCTGCCGGATAAACTGTTGTGGCGGGTGATGTCCGACGGTGCGGCGGCACTGGAAGAAACTTATGATCTGGCTGTGGCTTTTCTGGAGGGCGGTTCCGCTTATTTTGTGGCAGATCATGTAAAGGCGGCGAAAAAGGCAGGGTTTATCCACATCGATTATGGGAAAGCCGGATATACCAGATCCCTGGACCGGGATTGTTATGCCGGTTTTGACCGGATTTTCACGGTATCCGATGAGGTGCGCCGGCATTTTCTTGAGACCTATCCGGAATACGGGGAAAAGACGGAAGTTTTTCATAATATGATCGATCCGGGAAGGATCCGGGAGCAGGCGGCGCTTCCCGGCGGGTTTGAGGATGACTTTGACGGTGTCCGTATCCTTACTGTGGGGCGGCTTACTGCCCAGAAAGCCTATGAGACAGCGGTGGAGGCGATGAAACTCTTAAAGGAAGCGGGAGAGAATGTCAGGTGGTACGTGCTGGGGGAGGGGGAGGAGCGAAAGCCATTGGAGAAGAAGATCCGGCAGTATGGTTTGGAGAAAGACTTCCTTCTTCTGGGAGCGAAAGAAAACCCATATCCTTATTACGCCCAGACAGACCTCTATGTCCACTGTACCCGTTTTGAGGGAAAGAGCATCGCCATTCAGGAGGCACAGACGCTGGGGTGTACGATCCTGGTTTCGGACTGCAGCGGTAACCGGGAGCAGGTCAGGGATGGCATGGACGGCAGAATGTGTGAGCTGACCGCGGAGGGGATCCGGGATGGGATCTGCGGACTGCTGCGGGACCCGGAAGCATGCCGGCGTTATGGAGAGGAAGCGGCAAAAAAGGATCTTGTGGAGAGGGAGCAGTTGGAACGGCTGCTGGGCCTGATCACAGAAAACTAGGGAGGTGACGATATGGAAGAGACGAAAGAATTACTGATTATAATTCCCGCGTACAATGAAGAAAAAAATATAGAGAAACTGCTGGACCAGCTGGAACAGCCAGACATCGCTGCCATCGCAGATGTATTGATCATGAACGATGCCTCTTCGGATGCCACCAACTGGATCGTAAAGGGACGGAAATACCAGATCGTTACCCATGTATTTAATCTGGGCTATGGGAGCGCCCTGCAGCTGGGATACAAGTATGCGATCCGCAGGGGATATAAGTATGTGATCCAGATGGATGCGGACGGCCAGCATGATGTGTGCAACATACCTGTGATCTATGAGAAATTAAAGACGGCGGATGAAAACGGGAAGACGCCGGATATCGTGCTGGGTTCGAGATTTATGGAGGGAAGCACGCCCTTTCCAGTTTCTGTGGCAAAGAGACTTGCCTGGTCACTGTTCCGCACCATGATCTTTCTGGGAACCAGACGGAAGATCGCGGATCCCACCACAGGATTACAGGGGCTCAGCCGCCGGGTGGTCATCTTTTATTCCCGGTACAATCATTTTGACGACCGGTATCCCGATGCCAATATTATTATGCAGATGCTGCTTCTGGGTTTCCGGCTGGTGGAGGTTCCGGCGGTGATGCACCCGCGGACCGAGGGCGTCAGTATGCACTCGGGGCTGAAGCCACTGTTTTATATGTGCCGGATGTTGTTTTCCATCCTTGCCGTCTGGGTAGGGATACGGATATTCAAGCTGGATGCGGGGGCTGCCGATGAAAAGGATGCATAGGTGGAGGGTTGAACTCTCTGAACTCATAGAATCTACAGAAGAGCTGTACAATCCAGGGCGGGGCTGGTACCAGATCCACACCTTTGAAACCGGAACCTGCGTGACGCCGGAGGAGATGAGGAGCAGTCTGCATGAAACCGATGCCCTTGTGCTTCTCCTGATCCGCATACCCGCCAGACCGAAAGCTTTAAGTCAGAAAGATCTGGATTGGATCCGCAGCATTTTAAGGACGTTTTCTGAGGCCGGGAAGGATATCCTGCTGCGTTTTGTCTATGATCTGGAGGGAAAGGGGCTGGAAAATGAACCAGACCGCTTTGCCATCGTTGAGAAACATTTTCAGCAGCTGTCGGAATTGATGGGAACACAGCAGCAGTTTATCTTTGTGTATCAGGGGATTCTTGTGGGGAGCTGGGGAGAGATGCACACCTCAAGATATCTGTCTTCCAGATATCTGAGCCGTCTGGCGTCGATCTTTCGGGAAAACACAGGAGGCAGGATCTATCATTCTGTACGGAAACCTGTGCAGTGGAGGCAGCTGTTTGTCCGGGAGGATTGGGAAAGAGCGGCAAAGATTGCTAAGACCGGGCTGTATAACGATGGTATTCTCGCCTCGGAGACGGATCTTGGTACCTTTGGGAACCAGTCTGGGGAAGAAGCCGGCTGGGAACAGTCCTGGCTCCCTCTGGAAGAGCTGGATTTTGAAGAGCGGTTATGCCGATATGCGCCCCAGGGGGGCGAGGTAGTTTATGGGGAGATGACAGAAAAGATGTCGCTGGAACAGATCGCTGGACGGCTGTCCCGGATGAATCTCTCCTATCTCAACCGAGATCATGATAAGAGGGTATTTGAAATCTGGAAAAAACTGAGATGGGAAAAAGAGGATGTCTGGCAGGAGATGAATGGCTTTGATTATATCGGCCGCCATCTCGGATACCGGTTTGTGGTGCGCCAGGCAATATTGAAACCGAAGAGGAAGGAAATGAAGCTGCAGCTGGAGATCGAGAATATCGGCTTTGCCAGGATGTATGAAGAGGCGGAACTGCTGCTGGAATATGAGGATCCCAATGGAAATACAGAGATCTGGAAGATTGAAACGGATGTACGAAACTGGAACCCCGGAGAGAGGGTATGTCTGTCACAGAGTTTGATATCAGGGGCGGGAAAATATTTTCTCTCGATGCGCAGATGCCATGACGGGAGGAGGGTATATTTTGCCAACCGCCAGGGAGAGAAGGGGCACCTACTGCTGGGGGAGGTTATTTTATGCTGAGCTGTCCGCAGACCACCTCTTTTTCAGAGTTCTGCCCGTCATTGGCAAACCGGATGGGAGTGCCGGTGGACCGGTCGGCCATGGACAGTGAGACCTGCCAGGTTCCTCTGGGAAGTGATGATATATCCATGGATACAGACAAGGTATGCAGCTTGCCAGGAAGCAGGGTCCGGTTGTCAAAAGCCACGGGAAGGGAGATTTTTTCTCCACTGGAAGTGTTCTGAAGAAGTATCTCCGTGTCAAAGGAGCGGTAGGCTGGCGAGAATCCGGTGTTTTCCAGAGTTATGTGCAGGGCAGGCTGGGAACGGAACCCTTCTGTGCCTGTCATCCAGGAGTCCCGGAGCACATACCGGTAACCCAGATGGGCGGCGATATAGTCATAGCCGTTGGCTCCGTCAAAGGCATCACCGGGGTTTCCCTGGTACCGGGAAGCTCTCCATTTGTCCAGCACCGAAGCATCATGGTCGGCGCTGAGATAGGAGACGTGCATCTGTCTCAGATCCTGGACTGCCCGTTCCAGGTCGTTGTAAGGATTATCCAGGACGGCTTCGCCGCCATTGGGCACGTACAGACAGAGCTGGTTCTGAAACCGGATCTCTTCGGACCGGGTTCCCTTTTCGGCGGGATCGCTGGTTCCGGCAAAAGAAGTGTCATCGTAGGTGCCGCAGTCGTACACATCACCGAGCATACCGTCGTTGTAGAGACCGAGGCGCGCCGGAAGGGTTCCGGTATATGCTTGGCTGCCGTCTAAGGGCGTTCTGGTACCTGTGATGGTCCGCAGATGCTGTGGCGTCCGCACCGATAAAAATATTTCCGGGGAGGTCACAGAGGCCAGGGTTTCCATAAACAGAGAGAGATGTTCCCTGTCTCCATAATGGGTCTGGTTCATTTCCCCACAGTTCCCGGTGAATATCCCCTGCAGGAGAAAGACATGGCTGGAGAAGCGGTTTACCACCGGCGCCACCTGTTTCATATGGGACAGGATCCGGTCCTGGCTGGCGGGCTCCGTCTGGAGGGCACTGCCATTCCAGTCATAGAGGAAGCGGACAATGATCTGTCTGTCTGCGCTGGAAAATGAAGAAAGTATCGTATCCAGCTGATCCAGGGCGGAACCGCTGATGGATCTGCTGGAATAATTTTTTAGGTTGATCTGCAGCAGAAGGATGGACTGGGAGTCGTTGGCCAGCATATTTTCGCACCACTGCTGTGCAGGTTTTCTGCCTTTATCTGACAGAAGATAGCCATAGAGGTGATAGAACCCACAATAGGGATTGTTCAGGATCTCACTGCTCTCTGTCATAGTTGCGCTCTCATACCGGATGCGGGAGGATGCGAAGAAAAACAGGGCGCACATCCCGCATAACAGAACCAGGCTGACCAATAGAATATATAATTTTTTATGGATAAAACGTGACATAGAGTATTTTCCTTTCATAAATAAGGTGGCGACGCTGGAAGCGCCATCGGGTTAAGTATAGCATAGAAACAGAAAGAATACGATAAAAAAGTAAAAAGGGGGCGGAAGAAAGTGATGGAGAAAAGCAGGACGGAGCACTCGGTGCGCAATACCACTGCGGCGATGGTATCGAAGATCGTTGCGATCCTGATGGGGTTTGCCACGAGGGTAGTGTTCACTCATTGTCTCAGTGAGAGTTATGTCGGGGTAAATGGTCTCTTTTCAGATGTGCTGAATGTGCTGGCGCTGTCGGAGCTGGGGGTGGGTACCGCCATCACCTATGCCCTTTATAAGCCGATTGCAGAGGGGGATCATGAGCGGCAGAAGTCCCTTATGAAGATGTACTGCCGGTTTTACCGTATTGTGGCGGGTATCGTCTTAACCGGAGGGCTGGCGGTCATCCCCTTTATGGATGTACTCATCCGGCATCAGCCGGAGGTGGACCATCTTATATTGATCTATCTGATGTATCTGGCAAACTCGGTGCTGTCCTATTTGCTGATCTACAAAAAGACACTGATCGATGCCCATCAGCTCAGTTATATCGGCGAGATCTACCAGATGATATTTCTTCTGATCCAGGATACGCTGCAGATCATACTTCTTCTGGTGACCCATAATTTTATACTGTTTCTCGTCATATATATTTTGTGTACCCTGGGAAATAATATCAGCATATCCAGAAAGGCGGACCGCCTCTATCCCTATCTGAAAGAGAAGGACGTCAAGCCTCTGGATCCGGCGGAGAGAAAGGGGATATTTAAAAATATCCGCGCCATGCTTATGCACAAGATCGGGGACGTGGTGGTGAATAACACCGACAATTTAATGCTGTCCTCCATCGTGGGGATCATCAGCGTGGGGTGTTATTCTAACTACTATCTGGTGATCGGCTCCATTCATCAGCTGGTGAGCCAGGTGTTCCGGGGGATCACAGCCAGCGTGGGAAACCTGGGCGTGACCGAGGACAGCGGCCGGGTGAGGCGGATCTTCGAGAGTTCCTTTTTCGTGGGACAGTGGATGTATGGTTTTGCTGTGATCTGTCTCTATGAACTGTTAAATCCCTTTGTGGAGATCAGTTTTGGCGTCCAGTATGTATTTCCGATGGAAGTAGTTCTGGTATTATGTCTGAATTTCTTCGTCACAGGGATGCGGCAGGCGGCGCTGGTATTTCGGGATTCGCTGGGACTATTCTGGTTCGACCGGTACAAATCCCTGGCAGGGGCGCTTCTGAATCTGGGGATCTCTATTGTTCTGGCAAGGCAGTTCGGTACGGTGGGAGTATTTGGCGGGACGCTGATCAGCACACTCCTGACCTCCTTCTGGGTAGAACCGTGGATCCTGTACCGGCACAGCTTAAAGACCGGGGCAGCCTCTTATTTCCTGCGCTATGGGTTCTATACGGCGGTAGTGGCAGGAGCTGGGTTTGTGACAGATCTGCTCTGTCTCAGAGCAGAAGGAGGGGTGTGGAGAATTTTAGGAATCCGCCTGTTGATCTGTATTATAGTTCCGAATCTTATTTTCCTTCTCTGCTATTTCCGCACGAAGGAATTCCGGTTTTTGTGGAAGAAGTTTATGGATCTGACGGAAAAATGGAAGGGGAGAGACGATGGGAAATAAGACAAAGGACACATTCTCCCGGAGTGAAAAAGAACTTTTTGGCTGTCTGGCAGCAGTGCTTTCCGAAGCGGTGGAAGTTCCGGATCAGCCGCCCTCCGATGAATGCCAGGAGGAGATCCTGAGGCTGGCCCAGGTTCATGCGGTGCTGCCACTGCTGTATCCTCTTATAGAACAGGGATATCCCCTTCCGGAATCCTTCCAGCTCTGCCTGGAGCAGGAGAGCCGGCGCACGGTTCAGCAGAGCTATCATCTGATGTTTCTTACCCGCTATGTGGTCAAGGGACTGGAAGAGGCGGGAATAGCTGCTGCTGTTCTTAAAGGGATTGCCGCCGCAGGGGATTATCCGGTACCGGAACTGCGTAAATCCGGAGATGTGGATGTGCTGCTGATGGAACCAGGACAGCTGGAGAAGGCTGAAGAGGTTCTGCAAAAGATGGGCTTTGCCAGGAAACCCGGTGAGAATGGAAACCATCATGAGGTATGGCGTACCAGCGAGGGGATCGATGTGGAGCTGCACGTGATGATGGCAGAGCCTTTTGACAGTGAGAAGATTAACAATTTTTTGAAAAGCCAGATGAATGAGCTGCGCCGGCGGATCCGGAGAGACAATATAATGGGACTGGATTTCCCGGTACTGGAAAAGGGAGACCATGCCTTTCAGCTGCTTCTTCATATGCTACAGCATTTTCTGCGGGCAGGGTTTGGCCTAAAGCTTCTCTGTGACTGGGTGGTGCTGTGGAACGGGTCAGTGTCCCGGACAGCACTGGAACGGTATCTTCTGTGGATCCGGCAGACCGGCCTGGCCGGATTTTCCGATATGATCACCTCTCTTTGTACTGAATATCTCGGACTGGACAGAGGGCGGGCAGAGGAGATCCTGACAGGAACCTTTCAGGGCTCTCCGGAGGTATTTATGAGGGAGATTCTCGCTGCCGAGGAATTTGGCCTTCATGAAGAAAGCCGGATGGTGGTGCTCCGGGGAACCGGTTTTATGGATTATATCCGGGAATTTCACCACCAGATGCGGCTGGGATATCCCGGCGCAAGCCGTATCCTGCTGTTCTGGCCGGTATTGTGGTTAGCAGCTTTTATAAAGTTTTGCCGGAACAACCGGAAGATCCGTGGGATTTCTTTTTTTGAGGTGCTGAAAAGGACAAGAGAGCGGAGCCGTTATACGAAGGATCTAAAATTATTCAAAAATTTGGAAAACCGTAATTTAAAGTGAGCAATATTGACAAAGTATAAAGAAATGATATATAATACCGATATAGATTTTGACAGAATTATTTTGTTTTTAATGGAGGATGAACGTATGAAAGAGTATAGCAAACCAACCATCTTGATCAATGAAGAGCTGAGTGAAGGTGTGTATGCAGCCAGTGGATGTTATACCGTTACTACGCGGGTTCATCAGGAGATGCAGAATGGCCGCGGTGATTACCGGATTCAGATTGACGGAAAACATCAGGCGGACCACACCAAAGACAAACAGACATTGACCATATCCTTTAATCTGCCTGTTGAATATAAGTCCAGTGATGGAACTCTTGTTGGACTCGGCACAGGAACAACCCTTGTGATTGATTATTACTATCACCAGAATCCGACGGACAATATTGGACTTGGAAATCTGATCGTTACAGCAGATCCAGGACTTCAGGTGACCAGTGTGAAACTGACAGATTAATAGATGAAGACAGCGCGGGACGGAATGGTATTTTTTACCTTCCCGTGGTGATAAAGTGTTTCCGGTAAGAAGAGGGAGTTTCCTTCATGATTCGCAAAAAGATACGATTGTAATAGCTGATGTTGTTGAAACCGCATAATACGGCAACGTCAGCTATTTTTTTGTTGGTTTTTGATAAATATTCACAGCTTTTGGTGATACGCTTGCGGTTGATATACTGAAATGGGGTAAATCCGGTGAACTCCTTAAAGAGACGGCAGAAATGTCCCTCGCTCAATCCAGCATCTCTGGCAAGGGTTTTCAGGGAAATCGAATCTGTAAAGTGGCTGGATATGAAATCCACGCTTTTCATAAGTTGTGGAAACATAGGGGAACTGGAATACTGGCTGTTTATCTGAGACAGATGTTCGTTATAAAGGAGTTGCCAGATAATAAGCAGGTTGCCCCGCAGCAAAAGTTCGCAGTTTTCTATCTTTGTTTGAAATTGAGAAAATATTTCCTTTAACCGTGTAAGAATGTCCCGTTTCCATTCCGCATCGGGCTGGATGGAAAGCGGGCAGTTCGCGGCGCTGTACAAAACTGGCTCAAAATAGTGTTCACAATAGGACGGCGCACAATCCATAATCATTTCCCTGGAGAAAACAATGGCATAGAAGGAGCACTCATCTAGCAGACCGCAGGCGCGCCAGGAGCTGTGAAGCAGATTTGGCGGGATAAAGACAGCGTCGCCTTCCTGCAAAAAATAGTCCTTGTCTTCCACTTGCAGCGTTACCTTTCCTTTTTCCAAATAAAAAAATTCCATTTCTGAATGGCAGTGAAGGTATAAGGCGCACGGTACATTCGGATGTACCACCGTGTGATGTATCGAAAAGGGACGGTGCTGTGTCTGATGGGTTATGTTCTCAATGTAACTGGTGGTGGCTGATGCTGTCATGGAGTTCCCTCCTTCCTTTTCTTTCAATGATATGATGTTGGGGTCAAAAGGCATTTTGCCCCCAACAAATGATGCGAATTGCTTCGTTGTTTCACAACTCCCGCAATTCTTCAAACATTCGAAATTCGCTGATTTACTGCGTAAATCGCTACTTTCTCATGTTTGGCGGGTCTCAAGGTCACATGCCTTATCATGCAAGCATGAAAAATAAGTTTTAACGAACTTATTTGCATGTTGACCTTTTGACCCTGGCATCATGATATCATATTCTTAGTCTGGGTTCAATCCGATCCGATCAAAATCGTATTAGTTTTCAATAAAATAGTTCAAGAAAAACAGGAAGAAATGAAATATAATGTTATATAACAAGAATAAATGAGGAGGTCGTATTATGAGACAGATGTTAAAGAGAGTTTTGGCATATACGCTCACAGCAGCTATGGTATTGCCGGCGATCGGGATCAGGCCGCAGATGGTGGCAGCAGAAGATGCATATGCGCCCACGATGAATGTAGATATGACCGATGAACTGGGTGAGATTATGCATGGCGCTTCCGGATTTCTTTACGGAATAAGCAGTGAAGATGTTCCTACCATGAACCTGATCACGCCATTGAAGCCTAAAGTGCTCGCTACAAAGGGGGCGCTTGGCACGGAACATCCCTATGCGGATGCTCTTGACGTGGCAGAAACATTTCTCGAATCGGGCGGACAGATGGTCCAGATGTACAACAGCAACTATTATGCTATTTTTGGACCTAAGCAGTTTTATCAGGATTATGTTGTGCAGCTGAAAAAGGTGATTGTTCCATATGTTACGGAATGGAAAAACAAATGGAAGAAAAAACACCATCATAACCCGGAAACGGGACTTGACGATCTGGGACTTAATATTGATAAAGCGCTTGTCTATCTTCCTATTAATGAGGGAGACTCAAGAAGAAGCAAGGTTGACGGCGAAGATTTCAGGCAGGTGTTTGAGGCATACTATAAAGCCATAAAGGAGGTTGATCCGCTTGCAACGGTCGGCGGCATGAACCCGGCAGAGTATTCATGGACACATGTTCCACCGGAGTGGCAGTGGGACGGCTGGCACACATGGCTGAGTTATCTCTATGATAATCATGCGATGCCAGATGTAATTACATGGCATCAGTTGGAGAGAAATGAAAACAGATACAAAAATGATATTGATGAATTTACCCATCTCAGAAATATATTTGCAGGTGAGGGAAATGAAGACGAGCCATATGGAAAAGTAAATAATATTAATGTCAATAAAATTCCGGCTGACGTCCCTCCTATTGTAATAAATGAAATCGCACAATCCGACGAGTGCGGCGTTCCGGGAGCGCTTGTAAGCTGGCTGGGACGCTTTGAGGATGCACAGGCTTACGGCTGTCTGCCGTTTTGGCATCAGGCAGATAACCTGAATGACCTTGCCGCCGATGCAAACGAAGCAAACAGCGCATGGTGGCTTTATAAATGGTATGCAGACATGGAAGGCCAGAGGGTAAAGATCACGACAGACGATAAGTATTCCGGGTTATACGGAGTTTCCACAATAGATAATAGCCAAAAAAAAGCAACCACTTTATTCGGTCTCGGAAGTGAAGACGGAGATGCAAAAGTTGTTTTGAAGGATCTTGATAAAACAGATACGTTTTCCGGAGCTAAAAAGGTTCATGTAAAAATAGATGCCGCCTATTTCAAGGGTTTTAACAGCGCAAGCGAACCGGAAACCGTACTCGAAGGCGCAGTTGCCCTTACTGACGGAGATCTTGTTATTGAAATGAATGATATGCTGCGCTCAACAGGATACCGGCTGACGGTAACCCCCGCACAGGAAAATGAAGAAACAGGAAAGTTAACGAGCGGTCCGTTTCATGCAATCTATGAGGCAGAGGAAGCCGGGAGAATTGGATCAGGACAGCTTGGAGTAGTGACAAGCACGAAATATTTTCTGTCAGGGCCCCGTGTGAGTAAAGCGACAGACGATAAAAATCAAATTGGCGGCAGCGGACTTAACAATTTTAGCCAGAACAGAGGAATAGAGTATCAGGTGGAGGTTCCCCAAACCGGAAGATATAAGCTTGAGTTTATATACGGAAACCAGGTTGGAATGGACCGGGGAAACGAAACGAAGCATAAGCCTGTAAACCGTAAGCAGCAGCTGACTATTGACGGCGAAGCTTCTGATATGATACTTAAAAATACAATGGAAAAAGAGTGGACAGCAATATATACCCGGTATGTTGACTGGGAAGAAGGAGAGCACAGCATAACAATTATGGGGGATACGAAGGCAGCTGAAGGTAATATTATGCAGGATGCCCTGCACGTTACGGCTGTCCCGGAATCCGGAGAAGGTTCTGCAGTGTATAATAAAGTATTTGAGGCAGAAGAAGGCGACTTTTCATTTAACGCCCTTCATCCGGGAGTAAATCCTGCGCAGATTGAAAAGGATATCGCAGGATTTACAGGCAGCGGTTATGTCAGCGGGCTTGATAAAAAAAGTGTGAAAGATGGTGGAGGAATCCGTTTTGATGTCGTTGTAGAAAAAAGCGGACTTTATCATATTGATTTGAGATACCGCTCGGAGCTTACAGGAAAAGCAACCATATATACCGGTAATGCGGCAAGGGTATTTAACGGCAATAAAAAGGAGATTGGCGTTATAAATACTAATGGTACATGGATGAACAGCGAAGTTGCCGTGTATTTACAAAAAGGAGTTAATATCCTCGATGTCGACGCCGCGGTGGATCTACAGCTTGACAGCCTGAATGTGAAAGAGTGGGGCGAGGGGGAAAATTATTCTCAGGAATTTGACGCCGTTGATGCCATCCCTGCGAGTGCAAAAGAGACAGATATCGAATATGATGTCTGGTCTGTAAGATGGAATGAAGATTATACGGATACGGTGTATGCCGGATTGCTTAATGGCGCAGAACCATATGCAACCCAAAATACGGTTGACAAAATTGCAGATTCCGGACTTACTCCTGACGGAGAACAGGTCTCCTATGTTGTGGGACGCAGTCTTTCGGGTGATGAAAATGCGGAAAACGATGTGGACAAATACCTTGAGTTTGAAGTTTCTGTACCAAACGCCGGCATCTATGCCATGCAGTTATTCCATTCAAATGATGAGATTTTCGGAACACACGGCTACAATACGAAAATTATTGATAAATTTGCCAATATTAAAGTAAATGACGAGGCGGCAGGAAGGTACTTCTTCATTAACACAATTTCCCGAGATACATTTAAGGAAAAAACGGTATATATCGATCTGAAGGCGGGAAAAAATAAAATCAAGATATTCAATGATAACAGTTGGAAGGTTATGAAGGGGCTTGATGACGGACAGGCAAAGAAGGCGGGACTTCCTGACTGGAGGGTTGCGGATCCGAAAGAAGAGCCGGACAAAAGTTACAAAAGCTTTTATTTTGATAAACCGGGGAACATACCGATTGTAAATTCACTGCCTAATTTCAGCAAATTTGTAATAACTCCTGTTTATGTAGGAGGTACAGCCATAGAAGAAGTTCCTAAAGCGGATGATGACAAACCGGCGGAAATTTCTAAACCGGTAGTAACGTCGAATCCGGCGGAGCCTCCTGCTCCGATTACGGATCTGAAAAAAGGAAGTTCGTTTATAGCGAAGAACCTTTCCTATCACGTTGTATCAGTCAACGCTGAGAAGAAAACAGGAACCGTAAAAGTTGAGAAGGTATCCGCAAACAGCAAATTAAAGAAAATAACGATACCGGATACGGTTTCTAAAGACGGCTGTACTTTTAAAGTTGAAAAGATTATGAAGAATGCATTCAGGAACAATAAAAAAGTTACTAAAGTTAAGATCGGAAAAAATGTTAAAGTAATCGAAGACGGCGCATTTAGCGGCTGTAAAAAACTCAATTCGGTGGTTACAGGTGCGTCGCTTTCTAAAATCGGTAAAAATGTATTTGCGAATGACAAAAATCTGAAAAAAATAGACTTAAGGAACAGTAAGAAAATAAAGTCTGTTGGATCGGGAACATTTAAAGGTATCTCAAAAAAAGCTATCATAAAGGTGCCAAAAGGAAAAATGAAAGCATATAAAAAGCTTTTGAAGACAGGGGCATTAGCAAAATCAGTTAAGCTAAAATAGCGATCATACATGGGTAAGAGGGAGTAAAGCTCTTGTTTCTTACTGATTTTGGCGTTCTTCATTTTCTATCAAAATGCACTGTTTATCCTGAATCCGGTATATCCGGCTGCAGATCTTGAGGACAGCCTGCCGGTGGGTGGTGACGATACAGGTTCTTGGGTAGCGGTCTTCCTGAATATGCTGCAGGATCTGACGCTCTACTTCGATATCCAGGGCGGAGGTGGCTTCGTCCAGAAGCAGGAAGGCAGACCTGCGCAGCAGCGCCCTGGCGATAGAGAGACGCTGGGCCTGGCCTTCTGAAAATCCGCCGCCCCGTTCCTTGATCTTACTGTGGATGCCCTCTGGCAGGGCGGACACGAATTTCCATGCACACGCCATCTTCAGGGCATGGATAATTTCATCGTCGGAGGCATCGGGTTTGACATTTCTCATATTTTCTGCAATGGTGCCGGAAAACATAGTATTTCCCTGAGGGACATAGGAAAAAAGTTTGCGGCAGGATGGGGATAGTGACAGGGATTCCGGGGATCCCGGAGTTGTGCCCTGTAGTGTGATGGAACCCTCCTGGGGAGACAGCAGTGCCAGGATCAGACGGAGCATGGTGGTCTTTCCCTCTCCGGAGGGGCCTACCAGGGCGATGATCTCATGGGGACAGGCGTGGAGACTGGCATTTTCAAATACTTTTGTTCCCGCCTGATAAGAATAATTTATATGAGAAACATCCAGGCGGATGCCCTGCTCCCGGTGGCGTTCGTAAAAGGAAATTACGGCGTCGTCCTGACTAAAATCTTCCTTGGGCATTTCCAGAATGTCCATCAGGCGGCCGGCAGAGGTGGTCAGGCTGATGGCGTTTGGAACCAGACCGATCAAGGCATTCAGTGTCCCGGTCAATGTGCCGGACAGGGAGAGGAACATTGTCATGGTACCATAGCTGATGACGCCGTCCCAGACCCGGTATATTCCCCAGCCGTAGGAACTGTAGCTGACGATAAGGCCGACAACAGACATGAGGATGGAGGAGAGCATGGACATCTTCTGGAAATCCAGCCGCATGGCCAGATATTCTGTCTGCAGGCTTTTTAAGTATTTGATATAGACCGGGATCAGGTCAAAGGCCTTTATGGTCTGTATATTGGAGAATGCTTCCTGATGAAAGCCGGACATGCGGGCATTCAGGGCGGCGCTTTTCTGGTTGTTGTGGATCATCCGCTTCATCAGCGTCCGGGACATCAGAAGCGTCACTGGAATACCGATAAAGGAAAATACAGCAAAAGAAGCATCGTAGTAGATAACGATGGCGAAGGCGCTGATGAATTTAAAAGTATTGATGATCAGACTGGGGATCCAGTTCAGGATGCCATTGGAGATATTGGAGGCATCGGAACTCCAGCGGGTCAGCAGGTCTCCGGTATGGTAATTGGAGATAGACTCCCAGTCGGTTACCAGCATTTTAGAAAAAATATCCGCTTTGATCTCGTTGTCCACTCTTATGCTGATCCAGTTTGACATGTAGCTGGAAAACTGGTTCATCACAGTACTGCCCAGCGCCAGGCCGATCATGGCACAGAATGCCTTTAGCAGTTCGCCGGTCTGGTGTCCGGTGATGATATCGATCAGATCTTTGGAAACCAGGCTGCTTCCCAGGGAAACAACGGTTCCCACAAGTCCGATCAAGGTATAAAATACGATCGCCAGCCAGTAACGTCTGGCATACTGGTAGATCCATTTTGTCTGGGAAAGCATATCTGTGAGGATTCCTTCCTGGATGCGCTTTCTCATATGTTTGAGGGTGTCAAGCATAATATTCTCCATTCTGGAGCGTATGAACGGGGCGAAGAGAAATTCGCGAGGGCGCTCCTTGGTTTATGGATGTTTTAAATTTCACCGAGCTGACGCAGATGGTCATCGATGCGGGCCTTCATGTACTCTGCCGCCTCCCGTTCCCTGTTACAGAACAAACGGGTGATATAGCAGGAGTCTGTGACCGCAGCAGCGATGCTGAGATTCTTCTCCAGCATATCCTCTGTCCAGGCAGGGGAGATGCTCCGCTGCAGGACCAGAAGTGTCTGTTCGTCGACAGCGGGTTCCTGGCACAGGTTTGTGGGGGATTGTTTCAGGAGAATGATTCCCCCCAGTGGATGGGAAGCGGTATCGGAGATGCCGGAAGTTCCACACCAGGGAATCCCGTGTATCATAGGGATTCCCTTTTCGCAGGAGATCAGGTTCAGATCCCCATTTAACACCGGTGTGTGAAAATAGTGATTCCACAGGTTTGTGTGAGTGGATTTGCCGGTGCCCGAGGGGCCGGCGAAGAGCCATGCCCGCTCCTGGTAGTAAAGGGAAGCAGAATGTATCGCCAGCCGTCCATGATTGGCTGCCATGTACAGGAATACCAGCCGGATGGCGTGGAACAGATCCGACAGAAGAGGTTCCCGGTATGGGGGAACGACGTAAAAACGGGCAAGAGTTCCATCTTTTCGCAGCATGCACTCCTGGAGCTGTGGCGACTGGGGAAACAGGATCCGGTACTCTTGTTCCTGTTCGCATACCAGAAGATCCTCCGCCTGGATCCGGAGCAGTCCCCCGGCAGGAGAGGTGGACAGACCGGTGGAAGGCAGGATCTCGATGGTCATGTCCGGGGACTGGGCTCCTCCCACATAAAAGGGCAGAAATTGTGAGGGGATCAGTTCTTCCGGGGCAGAAAGATGAAGGGTCAGTCCTCCGATCATCATATCAATTCCGGAACCAGACGGAGCTTGGATAGGCTCTTCCAGCATTCCCCAGGCAGCCAGCTGGTCCAGAAAGGAATCCATATCTTTTTTCAGCATATCTTTATCTTCCGGGGAAATTTCATAGTAATCTGCCAGAAGTGCCAGCAGTTCATTCCGGTCTTTTGCGGATGGTATAAGATTCCAGATCTGTTCTCCGGTTTCATTTAATTTCATCCCCCTGCGCTGTTCAGCGATGCGCTGTCCCACTGGAAGGAGATAGGAAATCCCATTTATTTTTTTTATAAGAAAGCTATCGGTTCGATTCATGGAAAACCTCCCTTAAACAATTGATTTTATTATAGCATTCTTTGTGAGAAAATGCTATAATTCTAAGAAAATGACACAAAAATTGGTCTGCGGTATAATGGGGATATGGGCTTATTCGGGAAAACATACCAAAAATAAAAGGTGGAAAGTGTGTTATGAAAATAGTACCGTTGGTTTTCTTGTGCTTACAAAGGATGCGGGAGAAGATGGGATTGAGGTGCGGGTGCAGAACCACGATGTCTGGCTGACATAGAAAGCAACGTGATGCAGATTCGGAACGAGAGCGTGAAGGATATGCAGGAGTATAAAAAACCTGTATGTAAAAGAAGATAATTTCGGATATAGAGGAGAATATTCAAGAAGTGATCCACAAAGATATCATAATATTAAGAGCAATAATGGAAAACGCTTGAACCTTTGCGACATATGGTCCAATCTGTAAAATTAAAAGTTGAAAAAGACCTCGTATTTGTATGCCGGTTTCTTAGATTTCCCCATAGTTTCATAAAATTTCAAGGCTCATGAATACTGGCTCATTTGTGAGGGCGTATACGACGTGTACCTGTCCACAGTTACCTTGGAGGAGATATCGGCATGCCCGGAACCAAAAAGAAGCCAATTGAGGGAGTACATGGCACAGATTTCATATACGACTTTAGACATAACTGGTGAAGCGTTGGGTGTGGCACAGAAAATGATTGACTTAGGGATTCTAACATCTAAGAGTTATGATGACTGCCAGCATATTGGCGTAGCGGTTGTGAATGAATGTGATTGCATTATTTCGTGGAATTTTAAGCACATTGTTAATATTAGAACCATTCATGGGATAAGGGCGATAACAAACTTAGAAGGTTATAAGAATATAGATATCCTTAGTCCAACGGTATTGTTAGAAAGCGAGGGATGATTATGGAGAAACCAGTTCTCAGCCCTGATTTTACGATTGATGATATCCATAAGCTGCGGGAATATAATTATTATATCACAAAAGACATGACCCTGCAGGAACGTATGGATTATTATAATAAGAAAGGCAGGGCATTTCAGCAGGAGATAGAGGAGAGTAAGCTGCAGAAAGTATAATTTAATTATGTCATGGCTAGGATTACTGGTTGGAGTTTTTTCTTGTTGCTCTGTCATGTATTCTCATAAAATAAAAAGTGGATTGGATTTTCGGTTCATAATATCAGGAGGTACGATAATGACAATAATAAATGCTGTAAAAGGTTACATGGTGGGTACGGGCGTTTCTGGGAATTAGTACAAAAATGAACAGGAGGGTAAGGGGGTACTGAGCGACTGGGTAAAACCTACATCTCATTTGGCATTTCGGAAAGGGACTTCTCTGTAATGTGGCTATACCAATACTGTGAAGGGAGGGAGCGATATGGACACCGGATTTGATCTGGAGCAGTTATTAGAGGAGGGGAACCAGATTCGCGTCAAGCCCCAGGGCTACAGCATGTATCCCCTGCTGGTGCCGGGGAGGGATGAGGTGGTCATCGAACAGGAAGATCCCTCCAGGCTTCACCGGGGGGACATTGTATTGTTCCGGCGGGAGGGCAGCATCCTGGTCCTTCACCGGATCTGCCGCCGCCGGGGGGATAATTTTTTCATGGTGGGAGACAACCAGAAGCAGGTCGAGGGGCCTATCGGGATTACCCAGATCAAGGGAAAGGTTACGACGTTGATCCGTGGTGGCAGAACCATATCTGCCGAGAACCGGCTGTACCGGATATACAGCTTTATCTGGCTGTGGCTCCGGCCGCTGCGTCCCGCGCTGTCGAAGATGGTTCATTGTTTGAAAACGTTGTTTCGGGGAAGGAAAAACTAAAATATACTATTTGCTTGCAATTAGCATGCAGTTTGCTTATAATAAAAGCAGGAGGCGATAATGTGAAAAATAAATTTTTCACACGGCAATTTTGTGTAAGCCAATATCATTTGCTATGGCGCTGCAAAGCCATTGCATGGCTTGACACAAAGTTGCTTTATGCGCAATAAAGCCACGGAACTGAAGTTCCGTGCAGAAATGAGGATTAATATGGGAAAAACATCAAATATATTCGCAAGGGTAGAACCCGAAATTAAAGAACAAGCTGAAAGCGTGCTGAATCAGCTTGGAATACCTATGTCGAGTGCTGTAAGTATGTTTTTAAGGCAGGTGGTTATTCAGAGAGGGATTCCTTTTGAGATGAAACTTCCAGCAAAAAGAACACTTGAAATAGGAAAACTTACCAAGGAACAGCTTGATGCTGAAATTGCAAAAGGAGTGGACGATATAGAAAATGGCAGAGTCTATTCGGCTGAAGAAGTATTGAAAGAAATGCATAGGTCTTATGGTATATGAGTTGGAAAATAAAGTATTCAGCACAAGCACTTGATGATTTAAAAACGGTCTATGAGTACATTGCATTTGAGTTGCTCGTGCCTGATACTGCAAAGAATCAAGTGAATAGAATAATGCAATCAATAAATACACTTGTTGAAATGCCGATGATGTATAGAATCTATGAAGAGAAACCGTGGCGGTCAAAAGGACTACGTGTTTTTCCTGTAGATAATTATATCGTATTATATCTGCCAAAGGAAGAGCTGAAGACTGTGAATATCGTCCGCATAATTTATGGCGGTAGAGATGTAAGAAAGCAGCTTGATGAAATAAAAGAAATTTAATCGTTTTCTATCTATGATAAACGAAAGGCTGCCAGTGCAGAACCCTGCATGGTCGGAAAAAAGGCTTGCATAATCATTTGTAATTGCATATAATATTGGTTAGTATTCTGAGATAAAATAAGTTCTTTGGAACTTATTGGCAAGTTGCTTCGCAACTTGGTATGCACAAAAAACGTGTGCAGAAATAACGATTAAACGATACCGGGAGTAAATGGAGGATTGTATTGATGAATTATACAACGCAGATGGATGCCGCGAGAAAAGGAATCTTTACGGATGCGATGAAGGGCGTCTGTGAATACGAAGGAATGGACAAGGATGTTTTGATGGATCTGGTTGCCAAAGGACAGGTTGCGATCCCGGCAAACAAGAATCACAAATGTCTCAAACCCTATGGTATTGGAAACAGGCTGAAGACAAAGATCAATGTAAATCTGGGAACAAGCCGTGACTGCCTGGATCTGGATGTAGAGATGCAGAAGGTAAAGGCCGCTGTAGATATGGGGGCTGAGGCGATCATGGATCTGAGTTCTTATGGAGATACGAAGAAATTCCGGAGAAAGCTGATTGACGAGTGCCCGGCGGTGATCGGGACGGTGCCAATCTACGATGCGGTGGTTTATTATAACAAGGCATTGAAGGATATCACAGCGGATGAGTGGATGGATGTAGTTAAGATGCACGCAGAGGACGGGGTTGATTTTATGACGATCCACTGCGGGATCAACCGTGCCACAGCAGACCGTTTCAAGCAGCATCTGCGCCATACGAATATTGTTTCCCGCGGCGGTTCTATCATTTTTGCCTGGATGGAGCTGACAGGAAATGAAAATCCGTTTTACGAGAGATATGATGAACTTCTGGATATCTGTGAAAAATATGATGTGACCATCAGTCTTGGGGATGCCTGCCGTCCGGGAAGCATCGAGGACGCCGGGGATATTTCCCAGATCTCGGAACTGGTGGCGCTGGGCGAGCTGACACAGCGCGCCTGGGACCACAATGTCCAGGTGATGATCGAGGGACCGGGGCACATGCCTTTGAATCAGATCCGCGCCAATATGGAGATCGAGCAGACGGTGTGCAAGGGAGCGCCCTTTTATGTGCTGGGACCTCTTGTCACGGATGTGGCGCCGGGCTATGACCATATCACAAGTGCCATTGGCGGGGCCATTGCAGCTACCTATGGAGCTTCTTTCCTCTGCTATGTGACGCCGGCAGAGCATCTCCGCCTTCCGACGGTGGAAGATGTAAAAGAAGGGATCATTGCTTCCCGCATCGCTGCCCACGCGGCGGATGTGGCGAAAGGCATTCCGGGAGCGAAGGACTGGGATTACCAGATGAGTGAAGCGCGCCGCGAGCTTGACTGGGAGAGACAGTTTGAGCTTGCTATTGATCCGGAGAAAGCCCGCCGGTACCGGTCGGAGAGCAAACCGGAAAAAGAAGACACCTGCACCATGTGCGGAAAAATGTGTGCAGTACGAAACATAAATAAGATCCTCCGGGGAGAGGATGTGGACATAATGGAGGACTAAAAACTTCCAGCATGTGTGCAGTACGAAACATAAATAAGATCCTCCGGGGAGAGGATGTGGACATAATGGAGGACTAAAAACTTCCAGCATGTGTGCAGTACGAAACATAAATAAGATCCTCCGGGGAGAGGATGTGGACATAATGGAGGACTAAAAACTTCCAGCATGTGTGCAGTACGAAACATAAATAAGATCCTCCGGGGAGAGGATGTGGACATAATGGAGGACTAAAAACTTCCAGCATGTGTGCAGTACGAAACATAAATAAGATCCTCCGGGGAGAGGATGTGGACATAA
>CAMTDY010000009.1 GCA_947070915.1 uncultured Roseburia sp. | reverse complement strand
CAACACCAGTTACAACCAAGGCACCAGCGGTAACACAGGCACCGGCAGTACCTGGACCAAGCCAGGCACCGGCAGTGAATCCACCGGCAGGCGGCGGAGACCAGCCAGGTGTTTCAACACCACCGGATAATCCGGCTACACCGGCACCGACACCAAAAGTAACAAAAGTGCCCAAGACAGCGGCGCCGACAGAGGAACCGACACCAACGCCTCCGTCACCGTCAGACCAGCCAGAAACTACATATGCTCCGGCTAATATGGCTGAGGTGGAGAAGATAGATGGTGTTACATATGATGCTGCCACAGGTTCTATCACAGTAAAAAATGTAGAGCAGTTTGGTATTCCTCTGGGATACAAAGTTCCAAACGGCCATACAGTCTGGGTAAAGATGAAAGGAAGGATGAATGGTTCTTTGGGCTTTAGAAGCTGGCTGGTTCATTCAGTAGATGAAAAGACGACTTCTTCCACCCAGTGGAATGAGCTCGCAGAGCCAGGTGATAAGGCGCCAGGTGATTTTGAGGTTAAGTTCCAGCTGGTGTCCGAGTCAGATGAATCATCAGCACTGCTGATCAAAGGACCGGTATATGGAACGAATATTGATGATCTTACCATTACTTCCATCGAGATCTCCTATCCATTAGGTGGAGGCGGCGGACCAGTAACGACATCGGAACCAGGAGGACCGGAGGAGCCAACAGCTACGATGGCTCTTGCTCAGCATAAGATCACAGCAGAAAGATCCACAACGGCGACAGTTTCTGTGAGTGCTGGTAAGGTGAAAGCAGTAACCTGGTCTGTAGAAAAAGATGCTGTTGCTTCGGTTACTCCAGATAGTGCTGATCCGAAGAAAGCTACGATCACAGGTAAGGCAAAAGGCGAGACGAAAGTAACCGCCGAGGTGAAAGTGACCGTAGAAGGTAAGGACTTTACTGTTAGAGCAGAACAGAATCTTATAGTTGAAGCAAAAGACGTGTTGGTTGTAAATGCTTCCATCGAGAGTGCTCCGTCAGAGATAATCGTTGGTAATACGGCTGAGCTGAAAGTAACTGTGGATACAGGATCGATCGAGAGTGTAGTATGGAAGGTAGAAGGCGATGGGGCAACCATTGAGACCGATTCTGTAGAGGCTGCGAAAGCAGTTCTTAAGACAAGTAAGATTGGAGAGGTAACTGTCTCTGCTACGGTAACAGTGGGGAAAGGTGACAAAAAAGCAACCGATACAGCTAAGGTGAAGATCAATGTGATCAAAGATCCGAACGACATTATTGAGATCGATATTACGAAGAATATTTCGGTTGCTGGTAGCAAGCCCGCAGCCTATGAAGTACAAAGTGATGGAACTGTAAAATGTACCTGGAGTGCAGACGCAGACAATTATACATTTGTTAAATTTAAGTTTGATGGTATGGATCTGACAAATTATTATTGCGTTATCGATGCAGAAGGTCCTAATATGAATGTAGATATTCAGGATGCTGTTAGGAGAGAGCCGACTTGGGGTAATCCTTATGCGGTTATTGCTCCTCAATATGGAAAGGCATTCCCATTCAAGATTCAGCTGACAGAGGCTAACTATAATCCTGCGAAGGACAAAGATGGTAATTCAGCTGATTGCACCAATGTTGGTGGAGTTAATATCTATAAAGGCACTCAGTCAGAGGAATTTATTCTTACAGTAAAATCCATTAAGTTCTACAAGTATGAGGAAGATATTCCAAAATGATCGACACTTTTCATAAGTGTTTAAGAAAAACAGGTGCAGCAGTTGCTGCGCCTGTTTTTTAGTTGGCTTAAATACTTTTTGTCAGAGAAAAGAATCAACAGTGATGATCATTCCGTGGTCTGCAGTTCACAGTCATTTTCTGATCCCCCCCTTAAACTCTCCGTATATGGAGAAAATTACCTGCTTTGTAAAAGTTGGATTTTAAATGATACAAAAAAATATTGACATTTAAGAAAGATTGATCCATAATGGAGTATGTTTCTAAAACAATATTTATAAGGAGGGTTCAGGCTAATGAGGATAAGAAAAGCCATGGCGGCAGTGCTGGCTGGTGCTCTTGTTTTGACAACAATAGCAACAGGGACTACCAGTGAAGCAGCCAAAAAGACGAAACTGAAGACGAAGAAAGTTTCCATTTTCGTCAAGGGGAAAAAGAAGATTTCTATCACGGGTAAGAAGGCAAAACATAAATACACCTTTACATCCAAGAAGAAAAAGATTGCCAAAGTATCCAAGAAGGGTGTGATCACCGGAGTAAAAGCTGGAAAGACTACGATCACGGTAAAAGACACCTGGAAACAGAAGGGAAAGAAAAAGACGAAGAAACTGGGAACTGTTAAAGTTACAGTTAAGAACAAGGTGCCTGTAACACCTAAGGTTACACCAGCGGTAACGGTACAGCCTCCAGTGGTAACACCGGCACAGACGCCAGTGGTAACACCACCGGTACAGACACCGGATGGCGGATCCCAGACGACGGCACCGACAACTAAGCCAACGACGAAACCGACGACCAAGCCGACGACCAAGCCGACGGCAGCGCCTACAGAAAAACCAGTTCCGACGCCAGAAGTTGAGATGAATCTTGATAAGAATCAGATCAAGCCGGATGGGACAGCTACAGCTACAGTATCTGTAAGTGCTGGTGAGGTGAAAGAGGTAACCTGGTCTGTGGAAAAAGAAAATGTTGCTTCCGCAGTGAAGGATGCGCAGGATGCTAAAAAGGCTACGATCACAGGTAAAGCAGCAGGCGAGACGAAGATCACTGCTACGGTGAAAGTGATGGTAGAGAAAAAAGAGTTTACTGTAAAAGCAGAGAGCAGCATCAAAGTTGCAAATGTTGTAGTAAACCCGACGATTGAGTCAGATTCCGTAGAGGTAAATATTGGCGAGAAGATAGATCTGGCAGTTAAAGTAGATGTTGAGACCAGCATGATCGAGAGCGTTAAGTGGACGGTGGAAGGCGATATTGCCACCGTTGAGACCGATGCGGTAGATATCACAAAGGTTACCCTTACAGGAGTTACAAGAGGTAAGGGAAAAGTTACTGTTACTGTTAAAGTGAAACAGGGTGACGAGACTGCTACGAACACCGCGACAGTAGATCTCGAAGTCATTCAGCCGATCATTGAGATCGACCTTTCCAAAGGTGTTTCTACTCCGTCCTGGTTCTCTGGAGTATCCGGTGAAGCTCAGAAGGATGGTTCTTATAAGATTACCTGGGCGGCGGATGCGACTGACTGGGGTTCTGCGAAATTTGACTTTGACGGCATGGATCTGACCGGGTACTGGTGTGTGATCGATGCGGAGGGAGATATCGCTACGTTAGAGATTCATGATAAGGAAAAGAAAGAAACAGAGTACAGTAATCCATATTCTGTCACAAAGATCAAGTATGGTCAGACATATCCTTTTGCAATCCAGTTGTCACCGGAAAATCTGAATACTGCTGAGGTTCAGGGAGGCGGTGTGGCTGATTACACCAATGTTGGAGGAGTACAGTTTGCCAAAGGAGATCAGAAAGAAGAATTAGTTCTTACTGTGAAATCCATCAAATTCTATAAGTATGAGAAAGATATTCCTGCAAATCTGCGTCCTGCTCCGGCAGAATAAAGATTTTGAATAAGTGATATAAAAACGAGCACAGCAGCGGCTGTGCTCGTTTTTTTGCTATGTGTCCGTAGTGAGTACCTATGGGCAGACCTCTGGCCTGACGTATTTTTGTAGAGTTTCATATAAATGGATTTGCAATGATACAAAAAAGGATTGACTTTTAGACGAATTTGTTCCATAATGGAATAAATTCCTAAAACAATATTTATAAGGAGGGTTCAGGCTAATGAGGATAAGAAAAGCCATGGCGGCAGTGCTGGCTGGTGCTCTTGTTTTGACAACAATAGCAACAGGGACTACCAGTGAAGCAGCCAAAAAGACGAAACTGAAGACGAAGAAAGTTTCCATTTTCGTCAAGGGGAAAAAGAAGATTTCTATCACGGGTAAGAAGGCAAAACATAAATACACCTTTACATCCAAGAAGAAAAAGATTGCCAAAGTATCCAAGAAGGGTGTGATCACCGGAGTAAAAGCCGGAAAAACTACGATCACGGTAAAAGATACCTGGAAACAGAAGGGCAAGAAAAAAACAAAGAAACTGGGGACTGTTAAAGTTACAGTTAAGAACAAGGTACCTGTAACACCTAAGGTAACACCGTTGGCTCAGACAGCAGCCCCGCCGGCACAGACAGCGGTGGCACAGGTTTCAACGCCGCCGGCACAGACATCAGATGTACAGACACCGGCACCGCCTGTTTCTACGGCGACGCCACAAGCGACGACGACGCCAAAAGTGACGAAGGTACCTACGACGCCGCCGACAGCTGCACCGACAGCGACTCCAAAAGCTCCAAAGGCAGAGCTTACACTTGAGAAAAACAATATTAATGCAGGAAAAACAACGACGGCAGAGGTGTCAGTAAACAAGGGGTCAGTGACAGCTGTGACCTGGAAGACCGCGGACGAGAAGATTGCGACTGTGAAGAAGGACGATGCCGATCAGAAAAAGGCAGTGATCACTGGAGTGGCAAAAGGCGACACTAAGGTTATTGCAGAAGTTACAGTGAAGGTAGAAGGCATGGACTTTACTGTGACAGTGGAAAGTGAGACCCTTAAGGTGGCAGACAGCGATGCTCTGGTTGTAAATGCCGCAGTAGAGAGTGCACCGACAGAGATGACAGTTGGGGATGAGCTTCCACTGGTTGTAACGGTAGACGTAGATACAAGTATGATTGAAAGCATTGTCTGGAAAGTGGATGGCGATGCAGTAGAAATAGCGAAGGCCGAGACAGCCGATGTGATCAAAGCGGTAAAAGCTGGCGAAGTGACAGTCACGGCGACAGTAACTGTTAAACAGGGCGATAAGACAGCGACAGATACGGTGGAGTTCACAGTCTATGTAATGGAAAAATACAATATACAGGACGGAGTGAATTTCTGGTCACAGTATGCGACAATAGTAAAGAACGAGGATGGTTCGGTAACCTATACCAAACAACAGGGAGATCAGAATTGGCAGGCCGGTGAATTTGGTTTTGTCGTTCCGAGAGAAATGGTTGGTAAGTTTACAAAAGTGATCATAAAGTATAAAGATGCAACTTTGACTCCGGAAGGCGAAAAAGGCTGTGGTTACGTGATCCATTATGACGATGAGACACAGGTATCCTGGATAGAAGGTGAAGATCATTGGGATGATTCACTCAGGATTTATGGAGATGGTGAGATCGTGCTGGAGAATAAGAACCCAGACAAAGCCCTTTCTACGGTACGAATTTATGATGGCGTTTTGAATGGTACGATGACGATTGTGTCAGTAACATTCCAGATGTAATATACGACCTTTTATTAAAAAGGCAGTGGTTTTTGGACCACTGCCTTTTTGGGTAGAGGGCATTTTGCCAGTCCAGCCGGTTCTGATCTGTGTAAAATAGTTCTTGACAGGGGAGAATCCGTAGTATATGATATATGTAGTTTTAAAAACTACATGAAGTGAATTTGATTACAAGGAAAGGAAGTAAGTGTTATGAGATGCGAAGAAGGTAAAAAGTTTGGGCTGGTGGGTATCGCAGATCGGTACATTCAGACTACACTGGATGAAGACGGGGTTTTGGATTCGATCTCCTATATTCATGACGAAAATTTTAACTTTGCCTATGATGTAGTGGACGTCATGGCAAAAAAATGTCCCGACAAGCTTGCTATGCTTCATGTATCCAGAGAAGGGCGTGAACGTTATTTTACTTTCCGAGATATGGCAAAGTATTCAAACAAGGCGGCGAATTATTTCAGCTACCTGGGAATAAAAAAGGGCGATAAGGTTATGCTTGTACTCAAACGCCATTTTCAGTTCTGGTTTTCCCTGCTTGCCCTGCACAAGATCGGGGCGGTGGCGATACCTGCCACCAATCTTCTCACGAAAAAAGATTTTGAATACCGTTTTAAAGTGGGGGAAGTAGATGCGGTGATCTGTACCGCGGATGGTGATGTCTCCCGGGAAGTGGATAAGGCGGCTTGGGGCAATTCCCGGCTGAAGACGAAGATCATGGTGGGGGGCGCCAGAGAGTCCTGGCATTGCTTCAATAAAGATATCCGTTATTTTTCCGCGAATTTTACCAGGCCGGAAGAGGCGCCGGGCGGTGACGATACGATGCTCATGTTCTTTACCTCGGGAACGACTTCTTATCCGAAGATAACGGCACACAATTATAAATATCCTCTGGGGCATTACATTACAGCGAAATACTGGCATCAGGTGGATCCCGATGGAATCCATTTTGCCATTTCGGATACGGGCTGGGGAAAGGCGCTCTGGGGAAAGATCTATGGGCAGTGGCTCTGTGAAGCGCCTGTATTTACCTATGATTTTGATGATTTTGACGCCAAAGAGATACTGCAGATGATCGAGAAACACAGGATCACAACTTTTTGTGCACCGCCTACGGTCTACCGGGTGATGGTGCATCTGAAACTGGAAAATTATGATCTCTCTTCCCTGCAGAATGTGACCACGGCGGGTGAGGCGCTTAATCCGAAGATTTATGAAAAGTTTAAGGAAAAAACCGGTTTTGACATTATGGAGGGCTTTGGGCAGACGGAGACCACGATGCTCATTGGAAATATCCAGGGGATGACGCCGAGACCGGGGTCCATGGGTAAACCCAGTCCCCTATATGACATCTCGGTCATGCGTCCCGACGGAACCATGGCGGATCCCGGCGAGGAGGGAGAGATCGTCGTGAAGACTTCCGAGAATATTCCCAACGGATTGTTTAAGGGATATTATGGCGATGATGAGAAGACAGGCCAGGTGTGGTATGATGGTTATTATCACACCGGAGATACCGCTTATATGGACGAAGACGGATATCTCTGGTATGTGGGGCGGGTGGATGACGTGATCAAATCCGCCGGCTACCGCATTGGACCCTTTGAGATCGAAAATGAGATCATGAAGCTTCCTTATGTGCTGGAGTGTGCGGTGACTTCCGTGCCAGACCGGCTGCGGGGGCAGGCGATCAAAGCTACCATCGTGCTGGCTGACGGCAGCGACGGCGACGAACATATGAAAAACGATATTGTTAAGTATCTAAAGAACAATATAGCTTCCTACAAATGGCCGAAGATTGTTGATTTTGCCAAAGAACTTCCCAAAACCATCAGTGGTAAAGTGCGGAGGGCAGAGATCAAGAGAAGTGACTGGCCCGAAGACGGTGCAGCGGAGAGCGCCGGTGCCAGGGAGGACGTGGAAGAAGCGGCAGCCCAGGAAGAGAAGGAAGAGTAAAAGGATATTTCTTGACGAAGCAGGACTATTATGATAGCATAAAATAAACTATCATAATAGTCCTTTGAGTTGGGGCGATTCATAGAAGGAGGGAGTTTTTATGGCAGATTCATGTTATAAGCTGTTTGATTCAGAAAAAAAGGTGATGGAGGTGCTTTGGGAGCACGGGACGATGACTGCAGGCGATGTTGTGAAGATCCTGAAGGAGACAATAGGATGGAACCGCAATACTACCTACACCGTGATCAAAAAATGCATTGCGAAGGGGGCGGTCGAGAGGACAGAACCCCATTTCACATGTACTCCCCTGATCACCAGGGAGCAGGTTCAGGATTATGAGACCAACGAACTGGTGGACAAGATGTTTGACGGCTCCAGGGAAAAGTTTTTTGCGGCTTTTCTAAATGGCAGCAAGCTGTCGGAGGAAGAGGTAAAGAGCTTGAAAGATATGGTGGAGAAGTTAAAGTAGATACATAGGACCAGAAAATATTCTGGTAAGTCAGGTGGAGCAGTATGAAAATAATCTTAGAATACAATCTGTTTTATATCAGTATTATTTCCACGGTTCTTATTTTTCTTCTGGTGGCGGCGAGGTCCCTGCTGGGTCGGAGGATCCACCGGGTGTTTTTTTCCATGGCGTGGATGATCGTGCTGGTCAGGCTTCTTCTGCCCCTGTGCGTCACGGTGCCGGTGGGGCGTCCGGAGATCCTGGATAGAATCAGTGGATGGATCCGTGTCATTCCGATGGAGAGGTATATTCTGATCTGGGCGGTGGGAGCCGCAGTATCTGTCACTTTTTTTGTGGTGCGGTATGTGATGTGGGGAAGGATTCTCAGAGAGGCGCTGCCGATTCAGAAAGTACCCGATATAGACGAAGAAATGTTTACTTTTATGGGGATACGGGTCTATGTTTCTGACCGGATCGCTTCCCCGGTAACTTATGGGATCTTTCAGCAGAAGGTTCTCCTTCCAAAATATTACATGGAGCTGACAAGGGAACAGCTGAAGTTTATTCTGATCCATGAGAAAGTACATATCGACGGGCATGATAATCTGAATAAATTTCTTGTCATACTGGCCGTGTGCATCCACTGGTTTAACCCCTTTGCATGGCTGATGTATGTGTGCTACAACCGGGATCTGGAGCTGGCATGCGACGAGAAAGTGATCCGTCAGGTGGGGGAGGACAGCCGGGAGGATTATGCGGGTGTTCTTATCAGCCTGGCACAGGGCTGCCCGGCCACGAGGCCGGTATATAGCGGGTTTGCCCAGAATGCGGTGAAGGAGCGGATCATTAGGATCATGAGTTACCGCAGGGCAAAGAGCTGGAATTATGTATTGTGTGGGGTGCTGGCTCTCTTTTCCATGGTGGTCTTTGCCGTGCCGGTGAAGACAGAGGAAAAGGCAGAACAGGCGGCACAGGATAAAACGCCAGTCCCTGCCGTGGAGAAGGAGGAAGAGGAGACTTATGAGGCGGTAGAGGTGTCCAGGGTCATCGAGGAGGATTCCATGGCCACCAAGGCGGAAGTTGTGGTGAAGACCAGAGAAAATGTTCCGCTCCGTATGAAGATCCTGTTCCGAAAAGAGCTCGCTGTGACCAATGGAATCTTTATTTCCTTTCATGTTAAAGGAAAAGAGTGGAAGGCGGGGATTGACGACCAATACGATGGGACAGTGACGATTCCCGAGGCTGTCCGCTATAAGGGAAAGGTTTACCCCGTGACAGGAATTGGAAACTACACCTTTTATCAGTGCCGGAAGCTTCGCAAGGTAGTGATCCCGGACACCGTGGAGGAGATCAAGGAGAAGGCTTTTGAATCCTGTGAATCCCTGAAGACACTGCGGATGCCGGAGAATCTTGAACTGGTGGAGGCAAATCCATTTGTGGGGTGCCGCTCCCTGGAAAGTTTCCAGCCTCCGAAGGACACCGGGATGAAAGGGCAGTACCAGGTGAGAGAAGGAGTACTCTATACCGATTACGGAAGATTTTTAAAAGTCTTTCCCCAGGGGAAAAAGAAGAAAAAATTTGTGATTGAAGAGGGCGTGAGCCAGATCGCGGTCTGTGGATTTTACGGGGCGCAGGTGGAAGAGGTCCAGCTGCCGGAATCCATGCTGAGGGTGAAGAGCTGTGCCTTTCAGAACTGCCGGAATCTGAGGGTGGTACGCGCCCCCCGGAATACTGTATTTTCCGGGGATTCCCTGACAGGGGCGTGGCGGGCGCGGATTCTGCGGTATGATTAACTCTTGACAGTTGCAAAGCAGGAGAGTAAACTTAAATCAGTGATGATTTGGGCAGCGGCTCAAAAATAAATGGCAAAGGAAGTACGATACAATGGAAAAGAAAAATATTGACTGGGCAAATCTAGGATTCTCTTATCAGAAGACGGACAAGAGATATGTGGCGAATTACAAAGAAGGTGCGTGGGATGAGGGCGGCATGATCGATGATCCCATGATCACTATGAGCGAGTGTGCCTGTGTGCTTCAGTATGCCCAGACTTGTTTTGAGGGATTGAAAGCTTATACGGCTAAGGACGGACATATCGTATGCTTCCGCCCGGATCTGAATGCAGAACGTATGGCAAATACGGCGAAGCGTCTTGAGATGCCCGTATTTCCGGAAGATAGATTTGTGGACGCTGTTGTGGAGACCGTCCGGGCAAATGAGGACTATGTGCCGCCTTATGGTTCCGGGGCCACTTTATACATCAGGCCTTATATGTTTGGTATCGGGCCGGTGATCGGTGTGGCGCCGGCGGAGGAATATCAGTTCCGCGTATTCTGTACGCCAGTGGGACCATATTTTAAAGGGGGTGCGAAACCCATCACGATCCGTGTCAGTGATTTTGACCGGGCGGCGCCCAACGGTACAGGCCATATCAAGGCGGGGCTCAACTATGCCATGAGCCTGCATGCCATCGTGGATGCCCATGAGAAGGGATTTTCTGAAAATATGTATCTCGATCCCAGGACGAGGACAAAGGTAGAAGAGACCGGAGGAGCAAACTTCATCTTTGTGACGAAGGATGGAAAGGTTGTCACCCCGAAGTCAAGCAGCATTCTGCCTTCCATCACGAGACGTTCCCTTGTGGCCATCGCCAGGGATCATCTGGGGATGGAAGTGGAGGAGAGAGAAGTATATCTGGATGAGGTAAAAGATTTTGCGGAGTGTGGGCTGTGTGGAACAGCGGCGGTGATCTCGCCGGTAGGAAAGATCGTGGACCACGGCAGGGAGATCTGTTTCCCCAGCGGCATGGAAGAGATGGGGGAAGTCACGAAAAAGCTATATGATACATTGACCGGTATGCAGATGGGGACCATCGAGGCGCCGGAGGGATGGATCAAGGTGATCCAATAAGTCCTGGCGGATTCATTGGCAAGTTGCTTGTACTAGTCACATACTGTGAAAAAAATTTAAGAAAGTATATGTTTTGGAAAAGGCTGACATATACTTTCTTTTTCTTTTGTGTTATACTGTCTTAAAAAGGAGTGACCCTTATTTATGAAAACAATAACCAGTTTTACTGTAGATCATCTGAAACTGCTCCCTGGTGTATATGTATCCAGAAAGGACAGCACCGGGACAGATATCGTGACAACTTTTGACCTCCGTATGACCAGACCGAATTTTGAACCGGTCATGAATACGGCGGAGATACACGCCATTGAGCATCTGGGGGCGACATTTCTGCGGAATCACCCCCAGATGGGAGAGAAAGTCGTGTACTTTGGCCCGATGGGATGCCGCACCGGCTTTTATCTGATCCTGGCAGGGGATTATGAATCTGCAGATATCCTGCCGCTTCTGAAAGAAATGTTTGCCTTTATCCGGGATTTTGAGGGCAGGATACCAGGAGCATCTCCGGAGGAATGCGGCAATTATCTGGATCTGAACCTGCCGATGGCAAAGTATGTGGCAGAGCGCTATTTGTCCGGGGTATTGGAAGGCATCACGGAAGAACGGCTTGTGTATTAGTTTGTGATTTTATTTCTTAATGGCGCCGCCCGCCAGTTACATAATGTTTGTTGTACAGTCATGATTCCGGATCCCCTGCATATCTATAATAAAAAGGATACAATGCGGGAGCCGGGCGAAGGATGTTCAACTGGGAAGGGCGGATTTTGGACAACAAGAGCATAATGGCAGTAAAAGCAGCACTTCCTTTTCTGGATATCCCCGTGGGAGAGGTTATTGATCTGGAAGGGCTGCTTCGGGCAGTCCGCTGTTTCTGCAGACAGCAGGAGCAGCGGATGATTGACATGCTGCTGCAGTTTTTTATGATGAAACGGATGATGTCGATGATGACGCTGTTTCAGGAGGCGCAGAATTCGGGCCGGGGCATGGAGGGGATCATTGATCTGCTGAAAAGCCAGGTGCCGAAGGAGCAGCAGGATATGTTTGATATGATGTCCATGATGATGTCCATGCAGGATCTGGGAGCCGGTATGGCAGGAGAACCTGATATGACAGGAGAACCTGATATGACAGGAGAACCTGACATAACAGGAGAGTCAGACAGGCAGCAGGAAGCGGCAGGTGACAGCGGTATGGGCGCCATATTCCCAGATTCTGATCCAGAACCCCGGACGGATGTGCAGAGCGCCGATATCGATGCGGCGGAGGAAGAACAAGAACCCCTTCCAGAGATCTGGCAGCGCATTGCAGAAAATATCGACAAGGGGACAGAATATGACAGAGCAGAAGGATATATTCAGGAACATGCACCCGGTAAAGGCACAGATCATCCGGGAACTGGAACAGAAGGCGAAAGGGAAAGAGATGAAGAATTCCGCACCTCTTATCATGGAGGCGATGCAGAAGTTAAAGGCCCACAATCTTTCTTTTTCCCAGGAGGAGGTAACGGTGCTCCTGGGTATTCTCACGAAGGATATGAGCGAAGAAGAAAAGCAGAGGGTGGAAATGATGAAACAGGTTATTAAAAACAAGGGCAAACGATAGACAGGATGGGGGCAGGAGTTTTTGTCCCCGATCCGCCATTGGACTGAAGTTTGAGGAGGTATGTCGGGAAATGTACAAGAGAAGAGGAATTGCGATGGCGATGCTGGGAGTGATGCTGACCGTAACGGTACTGCCGGCAGATGTTGATCTGGCGGCGGCAGCCGCGCCAAAGCTGAACAAGAAGACTATTACGGTAAAAAAGGGAAAATCTTCCACTGTTACGCTGAAGAAGAGTAAGGCGGCGAAGAAGATCAAATGGAAGACCGCCAATAAAAAAGTGGCGACGGTAAAGGCCGGTAAAAAAGGAAAAGCGGTTGTCCGTGGCAGAAAGGCGGGAAAGACAAAACTGAACTGTCAGTTTGTGTTCCGGGGAAAGAAGAAAAAACTTTCCTGTAAGGTCATTGTTAAGCCGGAACAGAAGCCCAAAGATCCTGTAACCATTACAGGAAAGATGCCGCCGGTGACGGTACCTTCTGCTGCGCCGGTGACATCCGGCATTCCAGAGCAGACAAAGATTCCGGTCACTACCGATCCGCCGGTGACAGATCTTCCCCAGGCTTCAAGTCCTTCTGTTGCGGATCCGACAGAGACAGCCGGGCCGACGTTTTCGCCTGCCGTTCCCTCAGAAGGGCCGGGTTCCACGGAGACAGCCGGACCGACGCTTTCGCCTACCGATGCACCAGAAGGACCGGATCCGACAGAGACAGCCGGACCGACGCTTTCGCCTACCGATGCACCAGAAGAACCAGGTCCGACGGCGGCACTGACATTTCCACCGGCAAAACCATCGTCCAGTCCCAGCCAGACCGCGGTGGCAACACTGACACCTGACCCCATGGACACACCGTTGCCTGCGGAGCAGGGTGTGATCCTGGATAATGATTATGCGGATGGTTCTACCGGGGGCTTTTCCGGCAGAGGGGAGGCTGCGGTGCAGTCCGTGACGGATCCTTCCATTGCCTCCATACCGGTACTTGCTGTGACGGGGAGAACTGCCAGCTGGCAGGGCGCCCAGACCGACGCCTCTGGAACGCTGCTGGCTGGTAAAAGTTATATTGTCAGTACAGCGGTGTATCAGAAGGCAGTGGAAAGCACCCAGCTGAAGCTTACCCTGTCTTATAAGGATAGTGCGGGAGAGAGCCAGTACCGGCAGATCAGTGCAGCCACGGTATCCAGCGGAGAGTGGGGAGCATTGCAGGGCGATATTGTGATACCAGAGGATGCGACGGAGATCCTGCTCTATTTTGAAGAGGTTGATGGAACCCATGACTTTTATGTGGCGCCGGTGCAGATGTATGCCAAAGAACAGTATGATGAAACGGCGATCGATCAGTTTGAGGGCGACAGCCTGTCTGATTTCAAGGGACGGGGGAGTGCACAGCTTGCTGTGGTTCCGGGAGGAGTGACAGGAAACTGCATGAGCGTTACCGGCCGGACAGCTTCCTGGAACGGAGTGGCTTCCACCGTGCAGCTGAATCAGGGTTCCTCGGTGTATATTTCCGGATATGTGAAGACGGATGCGGAAAACTATTCCTTTAAGACCAGCGCGGAGGCAACAGACAGCGCTACAGGAAATACTACATATCCAGGACTTCTCCAGATGGAGCTGAAAAAGGGAGAGTGGACGAAATTCAGCTGTTCTTTCGCTTTCGACCAGAATAAATACAGCAGCATCCATTCTGTATATTTTGAACTGACAGGGGCCGATGATACGGTATTTCCTGATTTTTATCTCGACAATGTGACCGTCTGCGTGGTGGATGGGGTAATGGATCCGTCCAATGTTGTGGCGGATGGCACATATGAGATTATGGGAAGCCTCAAGGAGACTTATAGTGAATTTTTTACAAATGTTGGAACCTGCATGAATTACAGTCAGCTTACGGCTGCAGATACGATGAAGTTTGCGGCGGGGCAGTATAACAGTATTTCAGCAGAAAATGAGATGAAGCCGGATTACCTTCTGAATAAGGGAACGATGAATACCGCTGAGGCGAAGGAGAACAAATATTATTATGTGCCGGAAAATTATACGGAGACAACTTGTCCGAAGATCAATTACGATGCGGTGGACAAATATCTTCAGACGGCGGCAGCCAATGGGATGCGGATTCGTTTCCATGTATTTGTATGGCATCAGCAGACGCCAAAATGGTTTTTTAAAGAAAACTATAACGAGAACGGCGGGTGGGTGACGCCGGAGGTGATGAATGCAAGGCTGGAGTTCTTCATCAAATCCGTGATCCGTTATATTTCCCTGAAAGAAGAGGAACTGGGAACCGGGGACGTGGTATACTGTTATGATGTGGTAAATGAATATTTTCATAATAACAATAATAAGGACAAGGCGTACTGGGATGAGGTCTACTATCCGGAAAAAGTGTTTGATCCGGAAAATCCAGGTAAGTACGAACAGACCACGGAGCCGGTTTATGTGAAAAATGCCTTTGCTTATGCCAGAGATATTCTGGACAGTTACGATAAGCAGCACATTACCTTGTTCTACAATGATTTTAATACCTATCTGGAAGCAGATAAGATCATAAAGATGATGGAATTCATCAATAAGGACCGAATTCTCTGTACCGGAGTCGGCATGCAGAGTCATCTGGATGTAGGATTTCCGTCGGTAGAATTCTATGCCTCTGCGATGGAAAAATTCCTGAAGAGTGATTATATCAAAGAAGTGCAGATCACGGAACTGGATGTGACAGCATATCCGGAGAAAAGCACACTGGAAGATCAGATGATATATTATTCCGATCTGATGAAGGCAGTCCTTGCCCTGAGGAAAACCTATTCAGACAAGATGACAGGACTGACTTTCTGGGGGCTCTATGACAGTGTTTCCTGGAGGGCGGAAGGCCTTCCCCTGCTTTTTGCCAGCACGACGAAGGCAAAAGGCGTTTATTACAAAGTATTGGAGGCGGCAGGATGAGAAAAACAAATGAGATTCAGCAGATTCAAAAATATATTGAGACGCGGATGAAAGGGAAGGAGATACAGAGACCAGTGGTAAGATCCAGGGAAGCGGTGCAGCTTCTGGAGAAGATTGACCAGGCACTGGAGTTTCAGAAGATATCTGTCGGAGAGGCAAAACAGGTTATGCTCATATCCAGCCAGATCTCCAGCTTTGATGTGGAGATGTCCCACATGTCAGAATATCTTGCTGAATTTGCATCCAAACTGTCAGACCTTTCCCAGTCCAATCTGGCCATCGTGGAAGAGACCACGGCTACCATGGGACAGGTCCGGGACAATGTAGGATTTACCTCCCAGCGCTTAAACCAGCTGTCGGAGGAAAGCAGGGAACTCACTGAAAAGAACAGTGAGGGGAAAAAATTACTGGAAGAAGTTGGGGCTCTCAAGGAGGGTGTCGTAGATGACACCAGGCAGATGGATGATCAGATCATGAAGCTGGTCAGGCTTGTGGAGGAGATCGAGGGCATCGTTGACAGTGTGCAGGGCATCGCCGCCCAGACGAATCTGCTGGCTCTGAACGCTTCCATCGAGGCTGCCAGGGCAGGAGAACAGGGAAAGGGTTTCGCCGTGGTGGCAGGGGAGGTCGGAAAGCTTGCCGAAAACACGCAGAAAGAGCTGGATGCGATGAAGCGGTTTGTGCAGAAGATCTACGAGGCATCCAAAGCAGGACAGGAGAGCACCGCCCAGGCATCTGGTTCCATCCAGGAGATGAGCGGAAAGCTGGATATCGTGTTCAGGACAGTGGGAGACAATATCAATATGCTGGAGCAGGTGGCGGGCGATGTGGCAGCCATCAATGATTACATGGGCATGGTGGAGCAGGCTTCCGGAGATGTGAATGCCGCCATGGAGCAGTGCAGCCAGGATGCGGAGGAGATCACGAATCTCACAATGACGGTCAGTGAGCTGGCAGATGAGACAAGGCTGGCGGCGGACCAGGTCAGCAAGATTGAAAATAAGATTACAGAGACTACCAGGCTGCTTTACAAGGGGCTGAATACAGGAATTACCATGCTGACGAATCAGGAATTGGTGGATGTTCTTGGATCTGCCAGGCAGGCGCACATCGACTGGGCGGAAAAAGTGTCCGGTATGGCGGATCAGATGAAGGTACTCCCCCTGCAGCTGGATTCCAATAAATGTGCCTTTGGACATTTTTATAATGCCATTACGGTACGGCATCCCCAGCTGGCGGAGGGATGGAACAGTCTGAGTGAGGTACATAAAAAATTTCATACCCTGGGAAGGCATGTGATCGATGCCATCCGCAGCGGTGATACAGAGTTGGCTGGGAAGGAGAGCGCAGAGGCAGAGCGTCTTTCTGGAGAGATCGTTAAGACGCTGGATGCGATGATCCAGAAGATAGGGACAATGAGCGATCAGGGACAGGATGTATTCTGATAACGAATAAAATAGAAGGAGCTTACGGGGCTGTTCACTAATTCACTTAGTGCGACAGCCCCGTTTTATCTTGGAAAGACGATAAATTTTTTTATATTATTAGCACTCAAGCTTGACGAGTGCTAATAATTGTGATATAACAAGGGTGACAGGTTAAATATTTCGGAAAAGAGAGGGTGATATGATGAACATTACGAAGTTTACACAAAAGTCGGTGGAGATTTTGAACAGCCTGGAAAAGATCGCTTATGACTTTGGCGCCCAGGAGATCGTTCAGGAACATCTGCTCTATGGCATGCTGACGGTAGAGGACAGCCTGCTGAAAAAGTTGATTGAGAAGATGGAGATTGACAGCGATGTTTTTCTGGCCCAGGTGGAGGGACTGGTCAGAAAGCGGCCGCAGGTGAGTGGCGGGCAGGTTTATATCGGTGATGAACTGAATAAGGTTCTGGTGTACGCAGAAAATGAGGCAAAGGCGCTGGGAGATGAGTATGTTTCCGTGGAGCATTTATTTCTTAGCCTGCTGCGCAAGCCCTCCCGTCCGGTCAAGCAGCTTCTCGGCGACTTCCGGATCGACAGGGAGAGATTTCTTCAGGCATTGTCGAAGGTCCGGGGAAACCAGAAGGTCACCACAGACAATCCAGAGGCAGTGTATGATAGCCTGAACAAATACGGCTATGATCTGGTGGAACGGGCAAGAGAGCAGAAGCTGGATCCGGTGATCGGCAGGGATTCGGAGATCCGGAATATGATCCGCATTCTTTCGAGAAAATCGAAGAATAATCCTGTACTGATCGGTGAGCCTGGTGTCGGCAAGACGGCAGCAGTGGAAGGACTGGCACAGCGAATTGTCCGGGGAGATGTGCCGGATGCACTTCGGGATAAGCAGATTTTTGCGCTGGATATGGGTGCTCTGGTGGCGGGAGCGAAATACCGGGGAGAATTTGAAGAGAGACTGAAAGCAGTTCTGGAAGAGGTCAAGGAGAGCGACGGAAGGATCATCCTATTTGTAGATGAACTCCATACGATAGTGGGCGCTGGAAAGACGGAAGGCTCCATGGATGCTGGCAATATGCTCAAACCAATGCTGGCAAGGGGAGAGCTTCACTGTATCGGAGCCACCACGCTGGATGAGTACCGGATGTATATTGAAAAAGATGCGGCGCTGGAGCGAAGGTTTCAGCCGGTACTGGTGGATGAACCGACGGTGGAGGATACCGTTTCGATCCTGCGTGGTCTGAAAGACCGGTATGAAATTTTCCATGGGGTGAAGATCATGGATGCGGCGCTGGTGAGTGCGGCGGTGCTTTCAGACCGCTACATCTCCGACCGTTTTCTGCCGGATAAGGCCATTGATCTCGTGGATGAGGCATGTGCCCTGATCAAGACGGAGCTGGATTCCCTGCCCACGGAACTGGATGACGTGAAGCGGCATATCATGCAGCTGGAGATCGAAGAAGCTGCTCTGAAAAAGGAGACCGACAATCTCAGCCGGGAGCGGCTTGCGGTTCTACAGAGGGAGCTGGCAGAGCTGAGGGAAGAATTTGCCGGGGCGAAGGCGAAATGGGATAATGAAAAAAATGTGGTGGAGCGGATACACACGCTGAAAGCGGAGCTGGAGGAGGTCAACAACCAGATCGAGGTGGCAAAGAATAACTATAATCTGGAAAAGGCGGCAGAACTGCAGTACGGGGACGTGCCCCGTATCATGCGGCAGCTCAGTGAGGCGGAGGAGCGGGCCAAGGCAAGCGACCAGTCCATGGTGCACGAGCGGGTGACCGAGGAGGAGATCGCTAAGATCGTATCCCGCTGGACCGGAATCCCGGTGGCCAAACTGACGGAGTCTGAGAGGAACAAGACCCTGCATCTGGCGGATGCCCTGCACGAGAGAGTGGTGGGCCAAGAGGAGGGAGTCACGAAAGTAACGGAGGCGATCCTGCGCTCCAAGGCAGGCATCAAGGATCCGAGTAAGCCGATTGGTTCTTTTCTGTTTTTAGGTCCTACCGGGGTGGGAAAGACAGAGCTGGCGAAGAGCCTGGCACAGAATCTTTTTGATAATGAGCAGAGTATCGTCCGCATAGACATGAGTGAATATATGGAAAAGCACTCGGTATCCCGACTGATCGGAGCCCCTCCGGGATATGTGGGTTACGAAGAGGGCGGTCAGTTGACGGAGGCGGTCCGTAGAAAACCCTATTCGGTGGTTCTTTTTGATGAGATTGAAAAAGCGCATCCCGATGTGTTCAACGTATTTCTGCAGATACTGGATGACGGACGTGTGACGGATTCTAAAGGAAGAACGGTGGATTTTAAGAATACGATCCTGATCATGACATCAAATCTGGGCGCCGAGTATCTCTTAGAGGGGATCGACGACGAGGGAAATATCCAGCCGGAAGCGGAACAGATGGTGATGGAACGTCTTCGGGCCAGCTTCAAGCCGGAGTTTTTGAACCGTCTGGACGAGGTCATCATGTTTAAGCCGCTGACCCGCGGGAATATCCGTGGGATCATTGATCTTCTGGTGGCAGAGCTGAACCGCCGTCTTGCTGACCGGGAACTCTCAGTGGAGCTGACGGAGGCGGCGAAACAGAAAATAGTGGAAAATGCTTATGAACCCGCATATGGTGCCAGACCACTGCGGCGCTACATTCAGAAAAATGTAGAAACTCTTCTGGCGAAGAAGATCCTTGCTGACGAGATTCACGCAGGGGAAACTTTTGTGATCGACGGAGAGATGCTGTAAAAGATCATAGTAAAACGAAAAGGATCAGGGATTAGAACGCTATCCCTGATCCTCTTCGGTTTTCAAGGTGTGCCTTTTAAAAGTTACTTACAGAACTGTTTGTCAAAGTCAGGATTGAAGGCATAAAAGTTTTTGCTGTTCAGATTATCCTGGATCAGGCGCAGGCTCTCACCAAAACGCTGATAGTGTACAACCTCACGCTCTCTCAGGTACTTGATCGGATCACAGACTTCTGGATCTTTTGCAAGACGGAGAATATTGTCGTAAGTCAATCGCGCTTTTTGCTCTGCTGCTGCCTGGTAAGCTCGACGGGGAAGATAGTATGGTGTTCTGGCAATTTCACGTACTATGGAGCCCCCTTATTTCATATTATGTAGAGAAGTACAGGTGCAGGAGGCGGAAGATGGGTAGCAGCCATCAGGATTGTATATGCAGATCTGTTTATAAAAATATTAGGGAAGAGGAGATAAAAGCCAGGTATATACAGATCTTAGTGAAGTATATCATGCAGCAGGAAGAGAGCAAGAAGGTGTGAGGGGAGAGTGCATACAGTGGCAGAGCGGCCGGTTGCGGCAATCTATGCGCGGTTATCCGAAGAGGACCAGGGAAAGACGGAAAAGGAGAGCAGTAACAGCATCATAAACCAGGTTATGTTATTGAGACAGTACGCGGAGCGGGAGGGCTGGGATGTGTATGACTGTTACACAGATGATGACTGGACGGGGGCGGACAGAAACCGCCCTGCTTTTAACCGGCTGTTGCGGGACGCCGAGCAGGGCAGATTTAATATTGTATTATGCAAGACCCAGAGCCGTTTTACCCGCGAGCTGGAGATGGTTGAGAAATATATCCATGGACTGTTTCCCCAATGGGGCATCCGTTTTGTCGGAGCTGTGGACCATGCAGATACCAATGTCAGAGGGAATAAAAAATCCCGTCAGATCAATGGTCTCGTGAACGAGTGGTATCTGGAAGATATGTCAGAAAACATCAGGGCAGTTCTCACCACAAGACGCCGGGAAGGATGCTATATTGGCTCTACGCCTTTATATGGGTACTGCAAAGATCCGGAGCAGAAAGGACATCTGGTGGTGGATCCGGAAGCTGCAGGGGTTGTAAAACTAATCTTTCATTCTTTTGCCGGCGGCATGGGGAAAACGGCCATTGCCAGAATGCTTAACGAGAAGGGAATTCCGAATCCCACAGAATATAAGAGGCAGAAGGGATTGATTAAAAAAGCGCCGCCCCATAAGGCAGGGACGCTGTGGAAATATTTTTCCATTGCGGATATTCTGGCCAATGAGATGTATATTGGCAATCTTGTTCAGGGAAAATATGGAAGCATTTCTTATAAGACGAAACAAAATAAGCCGATACCCAGAGAGCAGTGGATCCGCGTAGAACATACCCATGAACCCATCGTGGAAAAAGGGCTCTGGGATACGGTCCAGAAGATGCGCCAGGAACGGGCAAAGCCTTTTTCCACCGGGGAGATTGGACTGTTTGCCAGAAAGGTCAGATGCAAGCATTGTGGCTATATCATGCGTTCCGGCAAGGGGCGAGGCAGACGTTATCTGAACTGTAGCAGCAGGCATGTGGCAGAGGATACCTGTATTGGTTCCTTTATCTATGTGGATAAGTTAGAAGAGGTCGTTCTTGAGGAAGTACGGAAGATTAATCGCCGGTTCCTGGATGAAAAAACTCTGGAGGATGAAATTGAGATCAAGGAAGATCCATATGGAGATATAGAAAAATGGAAGGGACAGTGCAGTTTTCAGAGACAGAGAATACATCAGATGGATACGGCAATTAAAAATCTGTATCTGGATAAAGTAAAGGGCGACGTCGATGTGGAACAGTTTCAGGTGTTATACCGAGAGCTGGATTTGGATAAAGAGAACGCAAAAGAAGAGATAAAACAGCTGGAGCAGAAGATCCAGCAGGTACAGCAGCAGAGCAGCGGTCATAGAGGAAAAAAAGAGATTGTCCAGGAGTATATAAATCCCTCTGGGCTCAGCCGCCCGATCGTGGAGTGCCTCATTGATCATATTGAGGTTTCCAGGCGTGATCCAGAGACAAAGATGATAAAAATAGAGATCCACTGGAACTTTTAAAGGATCCGGTGGATCTCCTGGGGGTCTAATTCCGCGCCGCGTGCAGGATCTGCTCCAGATCGGCGATGAGTCCCTTGGAATACTCCTCTGCTTCTCTGTAAATCTGTCCGGCTTCCGTATAGGATCCGCTGTTTAGCGCCTCGATGATGGTGGCTCCGTACTGGTGGAATTTTCTGTGTTTCATCTCCAGTGCTTCCCACACAGGCATGATGACAGGGATCCGGGGTTTTACGGAATAGTAAAAATGACCAAATCCGCATTTTGTGGAATCCAGCTGCAACGGTGTGACATTGTGGGTCTCAACCATATTTCTCAGATTATTGAGCCATGTCCGGTGAGCGGTGATGGCATCTCTGACATAATTGGCAAATTCCGAATTTTCCAAGTGGTAAAAGGCATCCTGGGAGAGGAGGCCCATTTGTTTTGCGGCGGCATCCAGCGTCTTCTCAATGCCAACCACGGGCTCTACAGCTTTTTTCAGATCGGCACTGACCTGATTCATAAAACTGGTGCTGTTCCTGAGCTGGTTTTCCATTTCGTTCATGGAACTGCTGATGTTCTCGCTTACCTCAGCAATGGAACGGATGGAATCATTCACCCTGGCAACACTCTGCTGGCTCTCCCGGTTCAGATCCCATACGTAATTAATCTTCTTTGACATCGCTTCCAGTGATTCAACGGTATTTGAGGCACTTTGTACACTTTTTTCAGAAGCTTCTTTGATGGTCTCCACAAACTGTTCCATATTGCTGGTTAATTTCTGTGTTTCTCCGGCTAATGTGCCGATTTCTTCTGCCACAACAGCGAAACCTTTCCCTGCTTCCCCGGCCCTTGTTGCTTCGATAGAGGCATTCAATGATAACAGGTTTGTCTGCAGGGAAATGGCGTTGATCCCAGCAATAACATCACTTATGTACTCCAGTATCTGCAGCAGTTTATCCATATCTTTTTGAAGTTCCAAAGAGATATCGATGGTCTGTCCGGAGAGGTCGCGGATGGTTGTCAGTTCGTTCTGCCCCTCCTGAATTTTCTCAAATACGTTATTGGTATCCGAAGATACCTTCACGATCGTACCAGTCAGCTGTTCATGCTGGTTGTTGTTTCTCCCTCCGGCAGGATCCGCAGAAGTGCCGAAAATGGTCTCTGTAGCATTTGCCACGCTGCGGGAGATATCAATTATTTTTTCTGTCTGGTACTGCATGGTCAGGTCAAGTGAACTGATCTGCATTACGGCTTTGATATTTTTCTCAAAAATCTCTCCGAATTGTCTTCTTCCGCTTTGTAATCGCTTATAGATATCCTGCAGATCCGGATCTTTCGTATAATCTGCTTCTTTCATTTCGGAAATTGCTTTTACAAGCGCAGCCTTACTCGTTTTAAGTGCCATTGGTCATCTCCTTTTTTCATTTTTTCCCGTCAGCCTTTTCGGACGAAAATATGTATATACTTTCATGATAAGGGATTCTGTATATTTTGCAAGCTTTTTTTGCATTTTTTTAATGGTATTTTTGTGTAATTTAATATTTTGCCCCATGAAGCTGTTGAGCTGCGTTTTTCTTATAAAGCAGTACCGTCTGCTGCCATATCTTCGTGCAGGTCTGCGATTGGATCCCCGGTGGACTGGATCATTGAAGCGCTCCATGGTTCGCCGGAAGCAGCCTGGGGCCACAGGCCAACGGTATGATCAATATAGTAAGGAGCAAATCCCTGTTCCTGAAGTTCCTCGGCAGTGAGATTTTTTGTGAGCTGATGGATGATGGCGCAAACGATCTCCATGTGAGCTAGTTCTTCTGTACCTGTATCGGTAAGAATATTGCCCCAAAGGGAGAGCCGGAAATTAATGGGTTCATTTATGCTGTTTTTTTAGAATCATACTGGAGTTTTTTGTTTTATAATGTTATAATAAAAATATGTCGTTTCTTATATCAAATACAGGAGGGAAGAAGATGTATCATTGCCATATTCATTTTTATTTTGCAGGTCATCCGTGCAGAGCCTTTGAGATTATAAAGGAAATGTCCCCGCTTGTACCGTTTACCCATGAGTTTTTGGAAAGTGACAGGCTGGAAGAGAAGCTGACAGCCCAGGCCGATGTAGTCCTGGTCAGCTTACAGGAAATGAACGCAGAGGAAGCGCTGCGGATGTTGATGTCAAAAAAGAAGGCAGAGGCGGAGGTTATTCTGCTTGCAGACAAGGAACAGTTCCAGAGCTTATTAGGTAATTTTTCGGAGATTACAGATATATGGAAACTGCCGCTGTCAGATGAGGAGATCCGTTTCCGGTTTTTCAGATGGCAGCAGACTTATAAAATGAACAAAGATTTCTGGGAGACAAGTCATTTTCTGGAGGCGACGATCAATAATATCCCGAACCTGATCTGGTATAAGGATAAAGATGGTGTTCACGAGAAAGTAAACGACAGTTTCTGCCAGACGGTAGGGAAGACAAAAAAGCAGGTGGAGGGGCGTCGCCACGCTTATATCTGGGATGTGGAAGAGGATGATCCGGCATGTATTGAATCGGAACGTGAGGTTATGACGCGGGAAAAAACTTATGTATCTGAGGAGACGATCAAGACCGGAGAGGGTATGCGGCAGCTTACCACCTACAAATCGCCACTGTATAATGTGGATGGAAGTGTAATGGGAACGGTGGGCGTCGCCATCGATGTGACAAAAGAACGGGAGTATGAGCAGGAGATCATCCGGAAAAATCAGTCTCTTGAGAAAATCTTTACCTCCATTGACTGTGGGGTTATGCTGCATTCAGAAGATGGAAAACAGATCCTCAGTGTAAACCGGGCAGCGCTTAAGATCCTGGGATATGAGTCGAAAGAGGAACTGGAAGCAGGAGGCTTTGACATGGTGGCAGCCTCTGTTATGGATGAGGATAAACCGAAACTTCTGGAATCCATCCGAGAGCTGAAAGAAGTGGGAGACAATGTCAGTGCGGAGTACCGTGTACGACATGAAAATGGAGATATTTTACATATCATGGGTAATATCAAACTCCTGGAAGAGAACGGTGAACATGTCTACCAGCGTTTTCTTCTGGACTGCACAGCCCAGAAATTACAGGAAAAGAAGAAAGAAAAACGTCAGCAGGAGCTGGTTCAGGCGCTGAGTATCGATTATAATCTTGTCTGCTTTTTTGATCTTGATACCGGAATGGGGTTCCAGGTTCAAAACGACAAGGATATGTTTTTGGATGTGTTCGATGAGAAATTGTCTCTGGATGAGAGTATGACGCAGTACATCGAGAAATTTGTTCATGAGGATGACAAGGATATGCTGCGGGAGGCGTCTTCCCGGGAACTGCTCACAAAAGAGCTGGAAGGAAAGAAAATGTACTCGGTGAATTACCGTATTATGAAAGAGGGTAAGATCAAGTATTTCCAGATGAAGGTGGTACGTGCGGGATCCTGGGAGAAAAACCACGGTATTGTTCTTGGGTTTCACAGTGTGGATGCAGAGATCCGCAATGAAATGGAACAAAAAAATCTTCTGGAGAATGCCCTTCTGCAGGCGAATCAGGCGAGCAAGGCAAAGAGTGTATTTCTTTCCCACATGTCTCATGACATCCGTACACCGATGAATGCGATCATTGGTTTTACAGCTTTGGCCATCACTCATATAGAACAGAGAGAACAGGTGGAAGAATATCTCAAGAAGATCATGACATCAGGAAACCACCTGCTGAGTCTGATCAATGACGTTCTGGATATGAGCCGCATCGAAAGCGGAAAGATGCATCTGGAAGAGAAACTCTGCAGTCTGCCGGATATTCTGCATGAACTTCGTAATATCCTACAGTCCGATATACGTGCCAAACAGCTGGAACTGTATCTGGATGCTGTGGATGTCATGAATGAAGAGATCTACTGTGATAAGCTGCGGTTAAACCAGGTGCTTCTGAATCTGCTGAGCAATGCTGTCAAGTATACGACAGCAGGCGGCATCGTCAGCGTGCGGGTGATGGAAAAACCTGGGGCGCCTGCCGGCTATGCGAATTATGAGTTTGTTATAAAAGATACCGGCATCGGTATGAGTGAAGACTTTGTATTACATATTTTTGAACCATTTGAGAGAGAACGAACTACGACCATCAGCGGCATCGAGGGTGCAGGTCTGGGAATGGCGATCACAAAAAATATCGTCGATATGATGAACGGCACCATCGATGTAAAGAGCGAGCAGGGGGTAGGAACGGAGTTTACCGTTTCCTTTACCTTCCGTCTCAGTTCCCAGACAAAATCCTATCAGGAGATCCCGGAGCTCAAGAACTGCAGGGCACTGGTGGTAGACGATGATTTTGACACATGCGACAATGTATCCTTTATGCTGGGGCAGCTGGGCCTCCGGGCGGAGTGGACTTTATCGGGAAAGGAAGCGGTACTGCGTACCCGTCAGGCATCCACACGGGGGGACTGCTACAGTGTATATATCATTGACTGGCTGCTTCCCGATATGAATGGCATTGAAGTCACCCGGAGAATCCGGAAGGAGATGGGAGATGATGTGCCGGTGATCGTTCTGACAGCATATGACTGGTCAGAGATCGAGAGCGAGGCGAGGGAAGCAGGTGTAACGGCATTCTGCAGTAAACCGCTGTTTATGTCGGAACTCAGCAGTTGTCTGAATTCTGTTGTGAATGCGGAGGACATGGAAGATAAGGAAGAAGACGACGAGACAATGGAGCTCCCAACAGGAAGGATCCTTCTGGCTGAGGACAACGAACTGAATCAGGAAATTGCTGTGGCGATATTAGAGGAGGCCGGGCTCAGCGTCGAGGTGGCAGGAAACGGACAGATTGCTGTGGAAATGCTGAAAAATTCGGAACCGGATCATTACCAGCTGATCCTCATGGATGTTAAGATGCCGGTGATGAACGGCTACGAGGCGACGAAAGCGATCCGGAAGCTGGAAGATACGAAATTGTCGTCGATACCGATCTTTGCGATGACCGCCAATGCCTTTGAAGAAGACAAAAGAGAGGCTTTAAAATGTGGGATGAACGGTCATCTGGCAAAGCCGATCGATGTGGAAAAACTGTTTAAGCTGTTAAAGAAGGTATTAGCTTGAACTATATAATTTCAATAAAGGAGGAACTTTAAGAATGAAGTCAAATAGACAAAAAGGTCTGATTGGTCTTATCTGCGTGCTGGCACTGATCGTTACCAGTGTTTCCGTTTATTGGCATCAGGAGATGAGCCATGCGGAGATCAGCCAGACTGCCCCCAATACCGGGGAGTATGCAGAAACAGTGGGGGCGGAAGGTGATTCCGCGGTTCCTGACGGGGCTACAGGATTTCTCTATCACCAGCTGGGGAATGTAAATTCAACGCTTATCCGCTCCTACCGTGCCTATGCCAGTGGAAAGCTGGTAAATCAATTAAGGTCCATGCAGTATACAGCGACAGCAGAGGACGATACCAATGGAATTTCCATGAATATCACGGACTATGTGAAGACGGGTAAGAGTGGAAATGTGTTTGGCGCTTCTCTGATGATCAATGTAGAAGACTGGTCGGCAGCAGAAAATAAGAACAACAAAGCTTCTCTTTTCTTTGAGGTCAGGGACCCAGAGGGGGCGGTAAAGAAAAGCTATCCTTTAGAGAGCGATGGTCCGGATGATACCGGCAGCAATCTCAGCAGTGAGACTTTTTCGCTGGGGGCTGGCTGGCTGACCTCTCCGCTGGCGGGAGAAGCTGCTATCGATTTTGAAGAGGGCGATGAGATATTCCTCTGCACCAGTCAAAAAAATAACGTTCATTATTATACTAACGTATACCTTTGGGGATATGTGGATTCCTTTGTAAATGCTTCCGAGGCATTTGTTTCCACACCGGTCATGAACCAGTCCGGTGACCAGATCACCTTTACCGTATCGAACCTGACGGATACGGATATGGAGTTTATCTTTGAAGTCACCGATCAGGCGAATGGCCAGCCGTCAGGGATGAATGAATATTCTCTTGCTGTTCCTTCTGGAACCGAAGAGACCCCTGTGGCATTAAAGGCTGACAGCGCCAGCGTGATCACGATCCGGGATACTTTTGGAAAAGTATATGTGGATTCCAGACAGGCAGGAACCTGTGAATGGGTGGGAACCTGGACCAGCGCCCAGCTGACCGCAGCAGGAGATTCACTTCCGCCGATGGAACTGACAGGCAGCACATATCGTCAGATCATCCGGACCTCTACGGGGGGAAGCCGTGTCCGTCTCACATTTTCCAATGAAAATGGAGAGAGCGAGCTGGAGATAAAATCAGCACATCTGGCGAGACAGATTGACGCAAAAAGTTCTGAGATTGATACATCCACGGATACAGCCCTGACTTTTGAGGGGAAAGAATCTGTCGTGATCCCAGCAGGCGGTACGGTTACCTCGGATGCTGTGGAGTATCCGGTGGAGGCACTGGAACCGGTGGCAGTTACCACTTATTTCGGCAAAGTACCGAATACCATCACCAGCCATACCGGGGCGCGATGCCACAACTGGCTGACAGCTGGCAACCATGTTTCCGATGTGATCCTGGGGGCCGCTGAGACTACCGTCAGCTGGTATTTTGTGGATAGCATGGATGTCTTTTCTCCGGAGAAAAATGACGCCATTGTATGTTTTGGTGATTCCATTACCGATGGATATGGCTGTACGGTGAACAGATACGAGAGATGGACCGATGTGCTGGCACAGCTTCTCCAGCAGGAAGATGACACAAAGCATTTGTCGGTGCTGAACAAAGGAATTGGTGGAAACGCGATCTTCGGCGGCAGTGGGAAGCCGGGAAAAGACCGGTTTGACAACGACGTGCTCAAGAAGGCAGGCGTAAAATATCTGATCATATTAGAAGGTGTAAATGATATCGGGTATTCTTCGGACATTGGTCTGGCAGATTCGATCATTGCGGAATATAAAACGATGATAGCCAAAGCCCATGCTGCCGGGATCAAGGTCTATGGTGGTACGATCCTTCCTTTCAAGGGGCATAGTTATTATTCCGTAGTCCGGGAACAGATCCGTAAAAAAGTGAATGAGTTCATTCTTTCAAAAGATTCGGGATTTGACGGCACGATTGATTTTGCGGCCGCTATCGCGGACAGCAGTGATCCAGAGAAAATGCTTAAAAAATATGCCAATGACAATCTTCACCCAAATCCTGCCGGTTATAAATTGATGGGACAGCTGGTGTATGATACCGTATTCAAGGAAGGGGTGAACTAGGATGAGAAGATCATATAAGAAACCACTGGCGCTCTTTCTGGTCATGACAATTGCTGTTGCAGGGGTGACAGATTATCAAAGGGTGGACGCGAAAGCAAAAAAGAAAGTGAAAGAAATCACAGTACAGAAACCGGAAATATCTTCCCTGTATCTGAAAAAGGGTGAAAAATTCCGGATTAAGTATAAGGTTAAGCCGGCGAATGCTTCAAATACCAAGATAGCATTTGCTACCAGTAACAAGAAAGTTGCAACGGTTTCTGCCAAAGGGGTGATCCAGGCAAAAAAGCCGGGGGCGGCACGGATTACACTGAAAGCGAAGGATGGCAGCAGAAAAAAGGCGTCACTTCAGATTAAAGTTGTAAAGAAACTGAAACCAGTTAAAAAAATTACTCTTAAAAGGAAGAAAGCAACATTGAATCTGACGGGCTGTACTGTCTATGAACAAACCCTTTCACTAAAAGCCAGCGTGGCACCTAAGAATGCGACGGTAAAGAAAGTTGTATACCGTTCTTCGGACAGCAAAGTTGCTTCGGTATCCAAGAAAGGGGTTGTGACGGCAAAAAAAGCCGGCAAGGCTTCCATAACAGCCTATGCTGCGGACGGAAGGGGTGCTAAGGCTGTATGCCAGATCGTAGTAGAAAATACTCCGTCAGCTACTACGGCTCCTCAGCCTCCTATAGCTTCTTATGTGCCAGCTCCAGTACCGTCCCAGGAAGAGCCGGCTGTACGCATAGGTACGAAAGTAGTAGTCACCACAGAGGATAATTTCAGAAGTTACGTAACCCTTTCGATTCCGTTGCCTTCTGGTGTGAAAAAGAGCGATATCACAGGCTTCCGTATGGGAGTGGATTCTGCTGCAGATCTCTCCCTGAGGCTGTATGCCGGAAACCAGAAGCAGACGGAAAAAGAATTGACATCCCGCAGTACAGTTATTCAGGATGAAGTGACCGGAACCTCTTCTGTCAATGTGGACGGAAAAGTGATACCGAAGACCAGTCACAGACTGTCGATCCAGGAAACCGGGTCTTCCTGGGGCAGGGTAAAGGCAGGACAGCTCAGACTGGTAAAGATTCCTGTGGACGAGAGAGCAAAAAACCTTCTCACAGATTCTGCCGAAGAATCCTTGACGGTATGCCTTTATGCTCATAACTGTAGCCCTCAGTATGGTTTTTATACCTTCCAGATCGAAGCGGGCGGACAGCTCCATATGATACAGCTGGGAGCGGATAACATAAAGGCCCAGGCTGGAGCAAGAGTTACATTTGAAAATTAGCAGCAGCATTACGCCAAGAAATAAAAATGTAAAAACTGGGAATAAAAAGGAAAAAATTGTTGCAAAACGGAAAAAATTATGTTATACTAACGAAGTATCTTATCAGCAGTGCCTTAGTACTGCCAGCTCCCTGCGCAAGCAGGGAGCATTTTTTTTGGCACCTTTAGGCTGAGTAATACGGACATGTAAAGAGGGATCCTGCATATGATGTATAAAACTGAAACTGAAAGGTTTGCCATGAGAAAGGAAACATTCGATCAGGCCATTACATTTTATGAAAATATTACAATCCCGATTGAAATAAAACAGTCTATTAATAGTCTTTTGAAAAGGGGAGTTTATAAGGAATTACATCGGAGAAAAATGCTATCAGACGGACAGCTTGACATGTTATTATCCTCTAATGATATGTTCGGAGGCGGCACAGATGGAGAATAAACTACGTGTTGCAGCATATGCGAGAGTATCTACGGAAAAGGACGATCAGATCAATTCTTTAACCAGCCAGAAAAGTTATTTTGCGGATTATATCAGCAGCCAGAGCGATATGGAACTGAGTAAAGTGTATTTTGATGAGGGGATCAGCGGTACGCAGACAAGGAAACGTGCCGGATTCAATCAGATGATAAAAGATGCACTCAATGGCAAATTTAATCTTATTCTGACAAAAGAGGTTTCCCGTTTTGCAAGAAATACGGTGGATACCCTTTTTTATACCAGGAAGCTCAAAGAGGCGGGAATCGGTGTGGTTTTTACCATCGATCATATTGATACCCGCCAGAGTGACGGTGAACTGCGTCTGACAATTATGGCAAGTCTGGCACAGGAAGAGAGCAGAAAGACTTCAGAACGTGTCAAATGGGGACAGCAGAGGCGAATGGAGCAGGGGATTGTCTTTGGCAGGGATCTGCTTGGCTATCGGGTAAAAGATGGGAGTCTGTCTGTAAATCCTGAGGAAGTTCCTGTTATCAAAGCCATATTTCATAAGTATGCCAATGAGGGAAAAGGGACGCATGTCATCGCCAGAGAACTCACAGAAGAAGGTTATAGACCGAAACGGAATTCCAGATGGTCTGCTTCGGTGATCTTCCGGGTCTTGAGGAATGAAAAATATGTGGGGGATCTATGCCAGAAGAAAACATTTACGCCAGATTATCTGACCCACAAAAAGAAATATAACCGTGGAGAAGAGGAAAAGATTTATTTAAAAGACCATCATGAGGCCATTATTGACCGCGATCTGTGGAAGCGGACGCAGGCAGAGATGAAGCGGCGTTCTCTGTCGGCGGCCCAGAAGGCCAGGCACAGCCGCCGCTACTGGTGCAGTGGTAAAATCTGCTGTGGTGAGTGTGGCAGTCAGTTTGTAAGCCGGACAAAGAAACTGACGGTGGGCACATATAAGGCATGGCGGTGTTATCAGACGGCGAATCATGGTATATTAAAAGTAGATGTGGAGGGCAAGGAGATTGGCTGCAATAATAATTCCATCAATGAAAGAGCATTGCTTACCTGTATGAAATATTGTGTCAGCCTTGTATGCCAAAACCGCAAACAACTTCTCGGAGAGATTCTTTCTGAAATCCAGGCTGTTTGTAGGGAACTGGTTACTGCGACAGATGAAGATACAATCCGGCAGAAATTAGATGCTATTGAGGAAAAAAAACGGAAATCTTTTGATGCCATGCTGGAGGGAATGATCACGAAAGAAGACTTGAAAAAGCAGACAGAGTGGTATGACAGCGAGCTTTCCCGCCTGCGGCCGCTGCTCGGAGAAAACGGGCCGCATGACAGGCAGTATAGTAAAAAGGAAGAAATAGTTGTATTGGAGAAAACGCTGGATAAAATTTTGTCTTTTCATGAGGACAATGAAATGCTGTACCGTGAGATGCTGGAAAAAGTTGTGGTTTACCGGGAGGACGAACGGGGGTGCAGCCGCCTGGTTGTATGGCTGAAATCCCTGCCCTTTGGTATACGCTTAAAGATCAGATCCACAGGCAGGGGGGAGGAATATCATACGGAGATACTGGAGTCTGAATTTGTATCGTGAATTTAACCAGGCGAAGCCGGTTTGCCCTAAGTTTGAGCTGGCGCCTGTTTCTGTTTCCCTCATACGCAATTTGGCTACCGATATACCGATATCGGTCAATACCCCGGCAACTTTCCGGTTGGTATTGGAATACCGCTGGGACAGATAGCGCATGGCGGCGCCGACTTCGCCATCGGGGCCTCCAAACTGGCTTATAATCACCTTTGCGAGCTCAGCATTGGGTCTCGATATATTTACCGGGTACTGTAGTCTTTTTTCATAATTCCACATAGATCAGCATCCCCCTTCCCATGGCCACGGTCCTTCTACCCAGGTCCAGCCATTGTCTACGTTAACATTTTCATTGACCAGGGGACCGAAGTAGCGGGTGTATTCCTCCGCTGCTTCTTTATATAGTTTTTTATACTTTTTATAATACATCAAAGCGTCTTCATCGGTGGGATGGGTGTCCAGATAGAGAACGACGTCGTCTATGGCAAAGCCAAGTTCCTGGACGTAACGAAGCATTTTTTCTTTGTCTGCCTGATTCATCTCATACCCCTCCTGTATTGGTTGTTGTCGTAACGGTTCGCGGTTCTGCCAGCAAATGGAGAGCAGGCAGCTCTGGAGCCTTCAAACGGTAAAACCAGCTCTTCAAAGATGGTACCGTGTTTTAGTGCACTGCAGCCGTCCATCACGTTCTGCCATTTCTGCCATGGAACATACGCCATAGCAAGACTTTTTTTGTCTTTTGGCGGTTTGGGAGGCATAGGAGGCATATCCGGATGTTCACAGCCACAGGAATTCATGTAGCGGTTATTCATAAGGAATCTCCTTGTTTGTCTTTTATTATAATTTATGACAAAATTCGCGGCAGGTGAAAAAAATAAAAAAATTTAAAAAAGTAGTTGACAAAACAAAAGGATTCATTTATGATGATATCAGTAACAATTACTATTATCAAAATGAGGTGGATACCTTGGCTGGAATCAAGTACAGTAGACAGAGAGAAGCGATCCTTGCTTACCTGCATTCTACCAAAGAACATCCTACAGCAGAAAAGGTATATATGGAATTGAGAGCACAATTTCCAAAGCTTAGTCTTGGTACTGTGTACCGAAACCTGAATTTGCTGGCAGAATCCGGTGAAATTCTCCGGCTGAGCTGCGGAGACAGTACAGATCATTTTGATGCTACTGTTACGCCGCATTACCATTTTGTTTGCAGGAAATGCGATAAGATCCTGGATCTGGAGATGTCCTCTCTTGATTTTATTGAAGAAAGGGCGGCTGAGAATTTTCAGGGAAAGGTTCAGGGACACCAGGTATATTTTTATGGTG
>CAMTDY010000008.1 GCA_947070915.1 uncultured Roseburia sp. | reverse complement strand
TATTCCTGCTCTATGCCCTTGGCTTTCTCTGTCCTGCCATCGGACTGTATCCGGATGCGCTGCAGCTGATCCCCGTGTGGGAGAACCTTAAAGGCATACTGATCTCACTCTCCATCGGCGCCCTGATCTATCTTGTCTTCATCCGCACCTGCACCATGAAACAGGAGAACCGGGGGGGACGTTCCTATATCCGTTATATCGATATTTACCCTTCCTGGCTGGATATCGAAGAACTGGTCTACAAACCAGTATTTTTAAAAATACTGCCCTTTATCGGCGCTCTGTTCAGCCGGGCTGCCGATCGCCTGATGGACGGTCTTTCCATCTTTATGATGAAGACGCTGCTACGGCCAGGGGGACGGTCCCATGTGCGCAATGACCACCCTCTCGCCTACACTGCCGGTAAACTGGCTGATGCTGTCTTCACACTGGTGCATGTAAAGATCCGGAAAAAGCCTCCGGTATCCCGGGCTTCCTATGCGGACCTGTTTACCGTCGGAACCACCGAATTTTCCCGGGCTGCCAGACTGGTTCTCTACAGTGTTTCCTTTGGACTTCTCCTGTTTGCACTGGGACTTACGGCGGCACTGGTATATCTGCTTGCCACTCTTCAATAAATCAAAAAGGGGGACCACCTTATGAAGTGGATCAAATTTACACTGGATACTCACACCGACGCGGTGGATATCCTAAGCTATATGTTGGATGAGATCGGCGTGGAAGGAATCGAGATCGAAGACCATCTTCCACTGAGCGAGTCCGAGAAAAAACAGATGTATGTGGACATCCTGCCAGACCCGGAAACCAATGATGGTTCTGCCAAGGTTCACTTTTACATGGAGCCCCAGGACTGCAATCCGGAAAAGATCATGCTCCAGGTTCACGAAATTTTTCAGGAGATCAAAGCTTATACCAATATCGGAAGCGGCACGGTAAGCCTCTCTGAGACGGAGGACAAGGACTGGATCAATAACTGGAAGACTTTTTTCAAACCCTTCCGCGCCGCTGACAACGTGATCGTAAAACCCACCTGGGAGACATGTACGTTAGAAGACTACCAGCCTGACAGGGATATCGTGATCGATATCGACCCGGGGATCGCTTTCGGAACTGGCACCCACGAGACTACAAAACTCTGCATCCAGGCACTTTCCAGCATCGGCTGTCAGGACAAACGCATCCTGGATGTGGGCTGTGGAAGCGGGATACTCGCCATCTCGGCACTGAAAATGGGCGCTTCCTATGCTACCGCTACAGATATCGATGAAACAGCTGTAGAAGTCGCCAGAGAGAATATGCACGTGAATCAAATCTCTCCAGAATCCTATCAGCTCTTTGCGGGAGATCTGATCGGCAATGTGGCTTCTGACCACTCTTACACCTTCCATGCTCCAGTTAACACCATACCGCTCGGGGAAAAGATCGGAGGCGGATATGATATTATCGTGGCAAATATCCTCGCCGATGTCATCATCCCCCTGTCCGGTGTTCTCCGCCCACATCTGAAAGAAGGAGGGATCTTTATCTCCTCCGGCATCATAAATACAAAGGCGGATGAAGTGGAGACCGCTCTGAAACAAAATCATTTTCAAATTCTTTCAAAAGAGACTTTAAAGGAATGGGTCTGCTTTATAGCTTCTTAATATTTTTCTTTGTTGCATGCATCATTTTCCCCTTTCAAAACTCTTATATATAGAAGCTTCGATAACACTGCCACTAAAACGGCAGTGTTGCACTACTGTGCGAAAACAATGGAGGACGGTTTATGAAAACAAAATTACCTGAACTCGTCAGGCAGGCAAAGCAGGGAGATGCTTTTGCTTTTGCCCGGCTCTATGAAGAAATCTATAAAGATTTGTTCCGCTTTGCCTACTGTACCGTAAAAAATGCCCATACTGCAGAAGATGTGGTCAGCGATTCGGTGCTCAACGCCTATGAAAACATACATAAGCTGCGAAAAAATGAATCCTTCCGCAGCTGGATGTTTCAGATCGTGGCAAATGAATGTAAAAGACAGTTCCGGCTCCAGTCAAAGACAGTTCCTTATGAGACAGATGTAGAACAGGATGCCCCGCAGCCAGCTTCCGATCCTACAGACCGTCTGGCGATCCGTCAGGCCTTTGACATGCTGAATGAACAGGAGCGCCTTATCGTAGGTCTAAGCATTTATGGCGGCTACAGCGGTAAAGAAATCTCCCATTTTCTCCGTAAAAAGGAAAGCACGGTCCGTTCCATCAAAGGACGTGCACTGGACAAAATGAAACAAATTCTGGAGGTGTCAGATGATGATTGAAAAAAAATTAAAACAGCTTAGTGAAGAAATTGAAATACCGGATACCCTGAAACCAGATCAGATCGAACAAAAACTCCAGCACTCGAAAGCCGGACGTCAGAGCCGGTATGCCAGACGTTTCACCACCCGGCTTGCACTAGGAGCTGCCTGCATTCTGCTGGTGGCTGCTGTGGGAAATTATTTGCTGGCTTCTGGCATCCTGAATCATAATTCCCTGGATACGGCAGCTGAGCAGAATCCAGGCCCACAGTCAGATTCCAGCTCACCGGCGGCCGTCTCCCAGCCACCGGAAGGAAAAGCCACACCAGAGGGAGAAATGTACGAGACACTGAGGCAGAAAATAGCTTTGGATATGGAGAGCAGCGGAGGCGGTTCTTTATATGAAAATGAATATGACATGGCAGAGGCTGTCCCAGAAAAATCAAAAGCTGCTGATACCGCAGGGAGCACTGCGGACTCTGCACAAAGGAGCTCCTCCAAAGAATACTCTGGCACCAATCTCCAAGTACAGAATGTAGATGAAGGCGACGTGGTAAAAACCGACGGAACTTACATTTATACTTCTGCCGCCGATACCTTTGGAAGCAGCGTCTGCATTTATAAAGCAGATGGAAAAAACACAAAAAAAATGACGGAAATCACCTTGGATTCCATGAGCATTTCAGAGATGTATATTAAAGACCATTTTCTCGTACTGGTAGGCAGTGACTGGAAAGAGCCGCCAACGCCAGCGAAGAAAAAAATATCCGAATCCTATGCGGAAGACAACATCCAGCAGGAAAATACTCTTGTTTTGGTCTACGATATAACAGATATCGAAAAGCCCAGACAGACGTTCCGGAAAAACCAATCTGGAAGCTATTCCAATTCCCGTATCAGCGGAAACTATCTCTATACTTATTCTGTGATGTACGCTGTTTCTGCTGATAAAGAGGATAAACTGGAACGCTACATTCCCTCCGTTGGAGGCAGCCTGGTTCCAGAAGACCGTCTGGTTATCCCCTCTGGTATCTCCTCCCATGCCTATATGGTTTTCACTTCACTGGACATCACGGGGGGAACTGACTTCACCGATACTTTATCCATCCTCGGCGGAGATGGTATCTGCTATGTAAGCGAGGAGAATATATACATTGCCTCCCAGACAGCAGACTACACCAAAACAACCATCAGCCGTTTTCACTATCAGGAAGGAAAACTTAAAGAAAATGGCGAAAAGACTTTCCGCGGCAAGATACTGAACCAGTTTTCCATGGATGAGTACGAGGGAAAACTCCGATTTGTCGCCACCACACAGAACTCCAATAACACAAAGACCTCCAACGGCCTCTATGTTCTGGACGAAAACATGGAACTGTTAGGCAAGGTAGACCGTCTTGCCAAATCAGAACGTATCTATTCCGCCCGGTTTATGGGAGACAAAGCATATTTTGTGACCTACCGGGAGACGGATCCGGTATTCCTGGTAGATCTGTCTAATCCCTCCAACCCCGTAGTAAAGGATAAGCTGAAAATCCCTGGATTCTCGGAATACCTTCAGGGCTATGGGGAAGGGCTTATGCTAGGAATTGGCAGTAATATCAATAAAGACTGGGATACCCAGATAAAACTGACAATGTTTGATATTTCCTCCGGCTCCAGTGTCAAAGAGATCCACACCAAACTACTGGAAAAGGAGACCTACGGCCTGGCAGGGAAAAATCATAAAGCAATTCTGGCAGACCCTGGAAAAAACCTCATCGGCTTTGCAGCAGAGTCCTATGAGAAGGGAAAGCAAAAGATCACATACCGTCTCTACTCTTATGACCGGAAAAAGGGCTTTAAAAAACTTGCCACCCTCTCGCCCAAAGACATGGATATGTCTTCTGCCAGGGGATTGTATATCGGTGAACATTTCTATCTGTCTGACGGAGAAGGGATCGGAGGCATATATGTATACGATCTGAACACCTTCAGACAGCTGGCGAAAGTAACGAAATAAAAGGTGCAGGCGAAAGATCTACACCACCAAAAATTGAGAACTTTTCTGTCAGAATAAGAACACACCGCCAAAGAATGGAGCCAGGCATAAAGCCTATCCAATTCTTTGGCGGTGCTATCTTAGTTAAACGGAACCGACAAAATCTATCTAGTTAGACGACACTAATTAAATCCATATAATTTTCTGGAAATACTATAACCCCAGACTACCATCTTGCGGCCAGCTTTTCCCCGTATCTGCATCGGCTTGCTGAGTACCTGTTTATTTACGAGACGAAAGGTAGTGCGGCTGGAATTTTTCAGATATTTCCAGAGCTCCGTCCGCTTTTCCAGGCTCTCCTCAGAACCCTCTTTGATCAGAAATACGGAACTGACCGTCATCATCATGGCGAGATACTTCACCATATAATCCCTGAGTTTTTTATTCTTGATCTTATTCAGATCATGGGCATCGATCATAAGTTTATTCACTTTGATCTGCTGATCGATGCGGCCCATCATCACCTTTTCATTCACCGACTGGTCCTCCCTGCCGATAAAATAGCGGTAGAGATCTACATCCATATAATACATCGTCTTTACATAAGGCAATGGTGTATATACGAATATGTTGTCCACATAAAAGGTGTGTTTGGGAAGCTCCAGGCCACAATCCAGGAGCATCTGCGTGCGGTAGATCACCGAGTGCATCAGGATGTTCTGGCTGATCTTAAATTTCTTGATATCATTCCAGCCAAATACCTTTTCCTGGGGAAACACTCCTTCATAGCGGATTGCCTTGTGCTTATGCACACTGGGTTTTTCATACACATAATTTGCCAAAAACATATCCACCAGCTGGCCTTCCCGGATAAAGCTCCGAAGCTTTTCCATCACCTTCACCAATGCTTCCCTGTCCAGCCAGTCATCGCTGTCCAGCACTTTATAATACAGACCTTTTGCATTTCTGATACCGGCATTTACAGCCTCACCGTGTCCTCCGTTCTCCTGATGGATCACCCGTATGATCCCAGGATATTCCTGTTCCAGCTCATCAGCTATCTTTCCCGTATCATCTACGGAACCATCATTTATGATAAGGATCTCCACATCTTCTCCCCCCACAAGCACGCTCTCCACAGCATGGCGCATATAGTCCTGGGAATTATAACATGGGATCGCTACAGTTAAAATCTTCATTGTTCTCCTATACCCTCTCTGCCAAATCCAATGCCCGTTCTACGATGGCATCAATATTGTAGTATTTATATTCTGCCAGTCTTCCAAGCAGATAAAATCCAGGAATCTGATCCACCAGCGCCTTATATTTCTGAAACAAGGCATCATTTTCCGGATTGTTAATGGCATAATAGGGAATTTCTCCTTTTGTCCCCGAATATGCCCTGGGATACTCCTTCACAATGGTGGTATCCTTCAAATCCAGCTGACCGGACAGATATTTAAATTCTGTAATTCTTGTAAATTCCTCGCTCACTGTATAATTGACTACAGCATGGCTCTGGTAAAACGGCTTCTCGTAATGTTCAAAGTGAAAATCCAGGGAACGATAGGGAAGCCTTCCATAACGGCAGTCAAAAAACTCATCCAGCGCACCGGTAAAAATCACGTCACCGTGGAATGGATGTCCCTCAAACCACACTTTGACATCTCCCTCCGGGTCAAGACGTAACACATCTTTCCCCTGGCAGTTCAGCCGGATATTGATCCCCTCATGATCCAGCATCTTCTCAAAAATCTCCGTATATCCATGCAGGGGAATCCCCTGGTATGAATCTTGAAAATAACGGTTATCACGGCTCAAAAGAACAGGAACCCTTCCGGAAACTGCCGGATCGATCTCTTTGGGTGACTTTCCCCACTGCTTCATAGTATACTTAAGAAAGATATTTTCATACACATACTGCGCGATTTCCTGAAGATCATCATCCGGGTGATTCATAAGTTCCAGGATCGGAACCCTAGCCCCCTCTCCAAAAAAGGAAATGAGTTTTTTCTCAAGCTCCGGAGCCCGTTCCCCATAGACCATCTCCAGCGTATTCAGGTTAAAGGGGATCGGGAGCTCTCTCCCTCCGATCTTTCCCACCACCTCATGCTGAAATGGATACCACTCCGTAAACCGGGATAGGTACTGATATACCCGCTCACTGTTTGTATGAAATATATGAGGTCCATACTGATGGATCAGTATTCCATATTCGTCCTTACGGTCATAGCAGTTGCCGCCGATATGCGGTCTGGAATCTATGACCAGTACCCGCTTTTTCTTCTTCTCCGCCAGTTCCCTGGCCACAACGGCACCCGCAAATCCACAACCGATCACTATACTGTCGTACATACTGTTCTCCATTCCCACTAATACAGCAAAAATTCTTCTGTATTAGTCCAAAAAGCGCATCTTGTTCTCTGTCGGCCCCTTTTTGACTGGTGCGGCCGCCACCGGGCGGTTCATCCCTGCAGCATCCTTGAGGCCACTGGACAGTTTATCTTTACATGCTTTGCAAAAACGTCCTGTCTTGATCAGGGTCCCGCAATTCTCGCATTCAATTCCCACCGGCGAATCCTCTGAAAAACAAAGTCTTTCTTCTTTCACCCAGCGCTTGATCTGACGGATCGATACATCCATCTCTTCCGCCAGTTCATTGATCCCTACCTTTGGATGATCATACACATATTTTTTCACTTCTGCGAATTTTTCATCCATTTTTTTTACACACTGCGGACAAATTCTCGATCCACTGATATAATTAAAAATTTTACCGCAGCTCTTACATGTGATCACTTCCATACCATCTACCTGCCTTCCTCCATGCCTATAAATGTCATGGTATTATTCTCCCCTGCCTATACAGAGACAGAGAAAATATATTCTGTCTGTTCCTGCCTCTTTTAATGCTTTTCCACAGGCTTCCAATGTAGCGCCTGTCGTATAGATATCGTCCACCAGCAGCACGCTTCGATACCGCCTGCCGGTCTGGATAACACCAAAGCTTTTCTGAAGATTTTTGATCCGCGCCCTCACATCGAGCCCCTTCTGCGGTTTCGTGTTTTCCGTACGGATCAGATAATCTCCCTCCACAGGAATCCCCAGTTCCATCCCAATCTGTGCCGCCATGTATTCGGCCTGGTTAAACCCCCGGAAACGAAATTTCTTTTTATGCACTGGTACCGGAAGGATCACTTCCGGTGAAAGACCTTTGACCCAGGTGCCATATCTTTTGACGAGTTCTCCCGCAAAATATGTGCCACATGAAAGTTCACCGCCATATTTAAAATTCGCAATGGCTGTCTGCATCATGTGATCATAGGAATACAATGCCATACCTTTCGCCACATAAAAGGTTTTCCCCCGGCAATCCCCGCACAGTTCTTCTTCAGATACTTCCAGGGACTTGGAACAACGTTTACAGCGCGGTTCGGTCACAGGGTGAAGCTGTCTTCGGCAGGCGCTGCATAAAGCCCCCGTACTTCCCTTTTTCAGAATATCATGGCATATGGCACATTTTTCCGGAAATACTGCATCCAGCAATAAACTCCACAAAATTACCCCTTTCCACAGGGCAAACCGCTCATTATTATTTTACCAGAGATTTAGTGGTATTGCAATTCTTTTAAACGAATTTCCAATGTGGAATATCTTTTTTGCTCGGATTTATTACTGATCATATCATAAACAGCCTTTTTGCTCCCCACGATCGTCACACACTGCCTGCCTCTTGTAACCGCTGTATACAAAAGATTGCGGTTCATCAGCACTCTGGGACCTCCCATCAGAGGTATGACCACTGCCGGATACTCGCTCCCCTGGGATTTGTGGATCGTAATGGCATATGCCAGTTCCAGCTCATCCATATCCCCGGATCCGTAAGTGACCAGCTTTTCCTCATCAAAAGCCACGGTTACTTCTTTATTGAAGAGATCTACCTGGCGGATTACACCGCAGTCACCGTTAAATACACCGGTTCCCTCTTCGATGACCACACCGTGAAATCCCTCCACCCTCCAGGGCATCTGGTAGTTGTTTTTGATCTGCATCACCTTGTCGCCCTCGCGGAAAACCGTGCCATGAACTTCCAGCTGGGGTTTCCCCTCTCTCTCTGGATTCAGATATTTCTGCAGGATCTGATTGCAGCGGATCACCCCCAGTTCCCCTTTTTTCATGGGCGTCAGCACCTGTACATCAAAGGGGGTGCAGTCGGTGTACCCTGGCATCTTATCCCTCACCAGCCAGAGCATCACCTCCAGCACGCCGTGACTGTCTTCTCTTTCCAGGCAGAAAAAGTCCTGGCTCTTATTGTCCAGAGCAATGGGCTCCCCGTGATTGATCCGGTGGGCATTGACTACAATATCACTTTCCGCCGCCTGGCGGAAGATCCGCTCCAGCCTCACCACACTGCAGCAGCCGGAAGCAATGATATCCTTCAGCACATTCCCCGGCCCCACACTGGGCAGCTGGTTTACGTCCCCCACCAGGATCAGTCTCGTCCCCACAGAGACCGCTTTTAAAAGACTGGTAAAAAGATAAATATCCACCATGGACATCTCATCAATAATCACCACATCTGCCTCCAGGGGGTTCCACTCATTCCGTTCAAATACTCCCTGTGCCTCCGCCTCAGAAAAAGAAGCTTCTTTTTCTGCCATCCCGGCACCATTGTACTGGAGCATCCGGTGAATGGTCTGGGTCTCCCTTCCGGTCGTTTCACTCATCCGCTTGGCCGCCCGTCCCGTAGGCGCCGCAAGCAGAATCGTCTGACCCTGGGATTCGAGAAGCTTGATGATCATATTGATGGTGGTGGTTTTCCCTGTCCCCGGTCCCCCGGTCACCACCAGCAGCCCATGGCTCATGGACTCCCTGACAGCCAGCACCTGCTGCTCTTCCAGTTCAATCTCCGACTCCTTCTGGATTTTTTTGATCACCCGGTCCAAGGACTCATCATAATCCGCCGATACATTTTCGATGTCCAAAAGCATTCTGGCACAATTCATTTCATTATAATACAGATTGGGAAGATAGATCTTCTCCCCATCCCGGATCACGCTCTTATCCATCTCCATTTCATCCATCATCCGCATAAGACGCTCCACACCCACACCGAGAAACTCCACGCAGTTGCGATACAGAAGTTCCTCTGGCATGTAAATATGCCCGGAATTGCTCCCCAGTCCCAGTACATACAGGATGCCGGCGCGGATCCGGTAATCCGAATCCATATCCAGTCCGGTCCTCATGGCAATGCCGTCGGCAATGCGGAATCCCACTCCCCGGATATCCTCCGCCAGCTTATATGGATTATGTTTTACCACATCATACAGCTCTTCCCGGTAGGTCTTGTAAATCTTTACCGCCAGCTGGTTGCTGATACCATATTGCTGTAAAAACAGGAGAGCATTCCGCATCTCCCTCTTTTCCTCAAACTGATCGGCGATATCCCGTGCTTTTTTCTCACTGATCCCCTTGACCTCACTGAGACGTTCCGGTTCTTTCTCAATGATCTCAAAGGTCTTGTCACCGAACTTATCTGTAATACGTTTTGCCAGCCCCCCGCCGATGCCTTTGATCGCTCCAGAAGCCAGATACCTCTGCATGGAGATCACATCATCAGGATCCCTGCTCTCACTGCTTTCTACTTTAAACTGTTCGTGGTATGTGGGATGTTTTACGATACTGCCCCGCAGCAGCATGTATTCCCCCTCATTAATAAAGGGAAATACTCCCACACAGGTCTCCAGCACTTCACCCTCCTCATTTTCGCAGGCAAATTCAAAGACTGTATATCCATTTTCCACATTGCGGTAAATAATATGCTCCACATATCCCTTCCGCTCTTCCATAATAATCCCCATTCCTCCAAAAAGGCGCCCTGTACAGGGCGCCAGTTATTCCATTATGTTATCGCCAGCCTGATGCTGCAGACCGGTTTATTACGAAATATCAGCAAAGTATCAGAACCACGTCCACATCTATTCTTCCGTCGTGGTAAGCCCCATATTTCTAGCCATGGAATCATAGAGGGTCTGGGCGATCCCCAGTCCATTGCCTGACGCTACCATATTTTCTGCCAGCGCCTGATACATATTGTCGCTGAACATATCGACATACTCGCCGCCCTCTTCTTCCTCATCGCTAAATACCTTCGCCGTCTTTTCCATGGTCTGGAACATTTTCTGCAGAAGATAGGTCTCAAACTGCTCACATGCCGACATCATCTCTTCATCTGTCCCGGCATCCTGGATCTGATCTGTGAGCCGGTTCGCAGCCGCCGCGCCCGTCAATGAATCCGCCCCTATAGAAGAACCTAACAGGGCGCTGTTTAAATTATTTACGGATAAAGACATAAGCTATCCCTCCTTATGATCTGAGGTTGTTCGCCTGCTGAAGCATCTCATCGGATGCTGTGATCGCTTTGGAATTCATCTCATAGGCACGCTGGGCAACGATCATATTGACCATCTCATCCACAGCCTGCACGTTGGATCCCTCGAGACGTCCCGACACGATCTTAACCCCCAGCTGATCTGCTGTAGTCGTAATTACCGCCCCTGAAGCCGGAGATTCTTTCATAATTGTATCCATGGTCCGGTCCAGTCCCGCCGGGTTTGGAAATCTGGCAAGTCCGATCTGTATCCCCATCAACTGGGCATTGTTCGTCTCATCGGGATACATAAAGTTACCATATACATCTACCGTCAGCTTGGATGAATCAATATCTGCCGGGAAGGTGATCGGCTGTCCGTTGGCCGCTAACACAGGATGCCCGTTGGAATCCGTAAGCGCCATGCCATCTCCTGTCACCGACACATTGAAATTTCCATTTCTTGTATAGCCAATGCTTCCATCATCCAGTCTGACCTGGAAAAATCCTTCTCCTTCAATAGCATAGTCAAACGCTCCGTTGGAATCAAGAAGTGGTCCCTGGTTAAAATCCGATACAATGGCCGCCGGCCTGACACCAAGTCCCACCTGCGCTCCTACCGGTTTTGGCTCCCCGGTACTGTCATAGGACTTTCCCTGTATCGTCTGATATAACAAAGATTTAAAGTTGACAGCCTCTGTCTTATAGCCTGTCGTATTGATATTGGACAGATTATTAGAAATCGTATCCAGATTTGTCTGCTGAGCGATCATTCCTGACGCCGCAGTCCAAAGTGAACGCATCATAATCATTTCCTCCTAACGTCTGCTCCCGCCTGTCTCACAGATCATGCACTATTTTGTCAACCAAGTTTTCCAACCTGATTCGCCGCCCGTTCGAGCATGGAATCCATAGAGCGGATCACTTTCTGATTTGCCTCATAGGCTCTCGTTATAGTAATCATATCGACCATTTCGGACACAACATTAACATTTGACATCTCAATATATCCCTGCAGCACAGATGCATCGGCTTCTTTCTCCGTCGCTCCGTCCACAACCGTATACATATTGTCGCCTACTTTTATTATGTAATCATAATCTGCAAAATCTGTGATCTTCAGCCGGTCAATGATGACTCCATCCGCTGTCACCGTTCCATCATTGCTGATCACAACATTTTTTGCATCTGTGGGAACCTGGATATCTCCACCTTCTCCCTGTACCCGGTTTCCCTCAGAATCTACCAGAACGCCTTCCTTGGTCACCTGAAAACTTCCGTCCCTGGTATATCTGGTAGAAGTCTCTCCCCTGGAATTTGTGTAATTTATCGTAAAGAATCCTTTTCCGCTCAGTGCCACATCAAAGCTCCCGCCGGTGTTTCTCACCGATCCCTGGGTATAATCCGTGTACACCTCGCCAATCTTCACACCCAGGCTCATCGTCCCGATGGCCTCGTTGTGATATGCCTGAGATCCGTCTCTAATCTTAATTGTCAGCAATTTATCAAACGCCTGGCTGCTCACACTCTCCTGCTTATAGCCGGCAGTATCTGAGTTCGCCAGATTATTTGAGATAACATCCAATCGATTTTGTTCGTTGACCATCCCTGTCCACGAAGTATAAAGACCTCTTAACATTACTTTCCTCCTCTTCAGCTCTCATTGCTCGTTCCACTCAGGAACTCTACGTACTTACCAGTACCAATGGCCACTGCTGTCATTGGCTCCTCCGCTGTCATGGTGGTGATACCTGTCTTGCTCTCGATCAGCTCTTCCAGTCCATACAAAAGACTTCCTCCACCAGTCAGCACAATTCCGCGGTCTGCGATGTCTGCTGCCAGCTCCGGCGGTGTCTTCTCCAAAACACTGTGAACCGCCTCCACAATCTGCAGCGTCGTGTCTTTCAGCGCCTCTTCGGTCTCCTCAGAAGTGACCGTGATGGTCTTTGGCAGACCGGTCACCAGATTTCGTCCACGGACATCCACTTCTTCCACTTCTGGTCTTGGAAATGCAGAACCTATGCGGATCTTTATGTCCTCAGCAGTTCTCTCACCAATCAGCAGGTTGTGTCTCTTTCTCATATATCTTACAATGGCATCGTCAAAGTCATCCCCTGCGATCTTGATGGAGGTGCTTACCACCGTCCCACCCAGGGAGATCACTGCGATATCTGAGGTTCCTCCACCGATATCCACAATCATATTTCCGCAGGGCCTGGCGATATCAATCCCCGCGCCTATGGCAGCTGCAATAGGTTCTTCGATGATCTTGACATCTCTGGCGCCGGCCTGAAATGCCGCATCTTCTACGGCCTTTCTCTCCACCTCTGTGACGCCGCTGGGCACACAGATACTGATCAGAGGCTTGCGGAATCTCTGCTTGCCAACTGCCTTTTGAATAAAATATTTCAGCATTTTCTCCGTCACCGTATAGTCGGAGATGACTCCCTGCCTCAAGGGGCGCACCGCCACAATATTTCCCGGTGTACGTCCGAGCATCAGCCTTGCCTCTTCCCCGATCGCCTTGATCCTGTTCGTATCTCTGTCAAATGCAACCACACTAGGCTCCTTCAGTACAACACCCTTGCCTTTCACGTATACAAGAATACTCGCTGTACCCAGATCTATTCCAATGTCCATGACTTTCTCCTTTCTTAACTTTCCCTGACTTTATCCATGTATTTTCTCTATAAACCAGTTTCCCCAAATCCTGTGTCAAGTAAACATACTTATTTCTATTATAAACCCAATCCGGCATTTTTCAAATGTTTTTTGCAAAATTAATATATAATTTACATTTTAGGGAAATCCATGGGAACACTAGCTCTGTTCTATTCCTCTGCGGAGAGTGCAGCCTGAATCATCAAAGCACACTCAACCCGCTTTTTCTGCAGCTGGCAGCCGATCTCATAAGGCTTATTGATGTCCTGGTGCATATTAAATGCGTTTGCCGCACATCCGCCGCTGCAGTAAAATCTGGCAAAACAATTCCGGCACTCCTCTTTGGCATACACATTGCAGAGTTTAAACTCATCCCGGATCTCCGTATTTACAATCCCATCTTCCACATTTCCCAGCAGAAAATCCTCATTTCCCACAAACTGATGACAGGGATAGAGGTCGCCCCAGGGAGTGACCGCCAGATACTCTGTCCCGGACCCACAGCCGGACAATCGTTTGTAGACGCAGGGACCTCCTGTCAGATCGATCATATAGTGAAAAAAGTGAAATCCCCTGCCTTCCTTTTTTCGCTTGATCATTTCCCGGGCCAGCCTGTCATATCCCTCGCAGATCACCGGTATATCCTCTTCCCGGATGGCATAGGGTTCTTCCGGGCCAGCCACCACCGGCTCCACAGAGATCTGTTCAAACCCCTGATCCGCCAGATGCAGCACATCTTCCACAAAATCCAGATTGTAGTGGGTAAAAGTTCCCCGTACATAGTATTTCTGCTGATGGCGGCTCTCTGCCACCTTCTTAAATTTATCCAGAATCAGATCGTAACTGCCATCCCCGTTTTTATTGGGGCGCATATGATCGTGCACTTCTTTTCTGCCGTCGATGCTGAGAACGATATTATCCATCTCCTGATTGGCAAATTCTATGATTTCATCATTTAGCAGAACTCCATTGGTGGTAAGGGTAAAGCGGAAATGCTTGTCATATTTTCCCTCAAGGCTCCTGCCATATGCCACCAGCTGTCTGACCACCTCAAAATTCATCAAAGGTTCCCCGCCAAAAAAGTCCACTTCCAGGTTGCGTCTGCTGCCGGAGTTCTCCACGAGAAAATCCAATGCTTTTTTTCCCACTTCAAAACTCATCAGGGAACGGTCGCCCTTATACTCCCCCTCGCCGGCAAAACAATATCGGCAGGAGAGATTGCAGGCATGGGCAATATGAAGGCAGAGAGCCTTCACTACCGTCTGGCGCTGTTTAAAATCAATCACGCCCTCTTTGTAGGTATCCTCTGTAAATAAGGTCCCCTCTTTTTTCAACTGCTCCAGATCATTAAATAATTCTTCCAGCTCTTCTTCCGTGATCCCTTCGTCACTATATTTTCTGCAGATGATCTCGGTAATCTCTTTTTTTCCCTTTTCTTCGTACATGCCGATCACATCATATGCCACATCATCTACCACATGGACAGAGCCACTGTTTACATCCAGAACTATATTATATCCATTATTTTTATATTGATGAATCATTTCTATCTTCCCCGTTATCTTCGATCTTTCAAAACATGGTCTGACTGCGCTAACGCAAGAAAGGACTTTGCCTGATCTTTATACAAACCAAACAAGTCCTCTATTGCTCAGATTCTTATGTCATTTATTTGTTTTCACAGCTCTGGTTCCCAACGGTACAGGATGTTTTGCAGGCAGACTGGCAGGATGTCTGGCACTCGCCGCAACCGCCTTTTTTTACAGTATCTTTGAGATTTTTTGATGTAAGTGTCTGAATTCTTTTCATGATCTTCTTCCTTTCTTCGATACGTTTCGCATATTACCACTAGTATAGCACAAAAAAAACGGGATTTCAACTAAGAATCGCCAACTCACGCTATTTTATCCCGGACCGGATCATTCCTCCCAGCATTCCCGAAAAAATACAGATCAGAAATGCCGTGAGCATGCCTGGCATCTGCGCTGTCACACTTTGATTCCACAGAGCGCTGACACAGTAAACCACCGCGAAATACACGAGCCCCAGCAGGCCGCCGCCCAGATATCTTTTTTCCTCCAGCCCTCCGCTGAAAAGAAAGCCTCCCGCCAGGCAGGAGATCACATATGTAAATAAAATTCCCCCATTGGCCCCTGCCATAGACATCTTGCATTTATACATGATAAAAGACAGCACCAGCAGCACCACCGCAGTCAGTATATAGGCCACCAGAATGCTTTTCAACATTTTTACAGCTTTTGTTTTCATGTTCATCTTCATCGCTCCATATCTCAAACTTTATTATTTTTTAATTATATGAGGCTACCAAATCTAATATGCTTATGCTATAATCATTTGTTAGAAACGATGAGAGAATAAGGAGGCTTGGAATGAGATATATAGATTTACACGTGCACTCCACCTGCTCAGACGGCACACTGACGCCGGAAGAGCTGGTGCTTCGGGGAATTAAAAATGATCTTGTGGCATTTGCCCTCACCGACCACGACACAGTAGACGGAGTCGCCCGGGCAATACGCAAAGCAGAGGAACTAGACCAGCACATTCAGGTGATCCCAGGTGTAGAACTATCCTGCCAGTATCCTGTTGCCCCGGACCGGAATGTAGAGATCCACATTCTCGGCTACAACATTGACCACACAAATCCTGCCCTGGTCTCCACATTAAAAAAAGTGGCAGAAGAAAGAGACAACCGCAACAAAAAAATGTGTGAGAACCTTCACAATGCCGGATATCCCATTACCTACCAGGAATTGACAGAAAAGTTCGGCGACATGATACTAACCAGAGCTCATTTCGCTAAATTATTGTTAGAAAATGGTGGTGTTCCCTCTATGGACGCCGCCTTTAAGACCTGTCTCGCCATTGACAGCCCTTATTTTGTAAACCGTGAATATTTGACACCGGAAGGCGCTATTCAGCTCATCCAGGATGCCGGCGGCATCCCTGTACTGGCCCATCCCCTTCTGTACAAACTTTCCGTCAGCCAGATCCGGAAAATGCTGGAAACTCTTAAAACCTATGGCATCCGCGGAATCGAGGCCCTCTACTCACGAAACCACGGCACTGACGAAGCATTTGTACGCAAGCTGGCAAACGAATACGGCCTTTTTATCACCGGTGGTTCTGACTTCCACGGCGACAACAAACCGGATATCGAGATGGGAACAGGTACCGGGAATCTGAGGATACCGGTCATGTTATTGGAGAACCTGAGATAGCTGGGTGGCGCCACCCGGCTATCTTTTTATCCTTTCCAGTTTATCCACCATCTGTTCTGCTGCCTCAGTGATATCTTTTGCTCCGATCACCGCGGAGATCACAGCCACACCATCCACACCGGTTCCCCGGAGTTTTTCCACGTTTCCGTGGTTCACACCGCCGATGGCCACCATCGGGATCTTTACGGTATTTCTTATTTTCACAAGCTCCTCGATGGATACATGATGGGTGTCCGCTTTGGTAGATGTGCCAAACACGTCCCCTACGCCGATGTAGTCTGCGCCATCCTTTTGTGCCTGAAGTGCCAGCTCTGCATTGGAGGCGGACACCCCGATGATCTTATCCTGGCCGAGAAGTTCCCTGGCAGTCATAGCGGGAATGTCCTTCTGGCCCAGATGGACTCCGTCCGCATCCACCGCCAGGGCGATATCGATGCGGTCATTGACGATAAGCGGGATCTCATAGGCGTCTGTCACCTCTTTTACGCTCCGGGCGATCTCCAGAAACTCCCTGCCGGAACAATCCTTCTCCCTCAGCTGGATCACCGTCGCCCCCCCCTTGATGGCAAGCTCCACCGCCTCTTCAATGGTATCTGTTGTCATAAGATCCCTGTCCGTACAGAGATAAAGAGTATAATCCACTCGTGGTTTCATATGCCGTGTCACTCCTTTTCCTCCACCTTTTTCTTTAATTCCAGGATCCGGTCCCTGAAATGTTTCAGAACAGATCGTCTGGTGATGATGCCCACAAACAGGCCGCGGTCATCCACCACCGGAACAAAGTTCTGATTGAGGACACGCTCCAGCAGATCCTCCACGGTGGCGCTGACTTTTACCGGATGGTTCCAGTCCTTCCGCAAAATATCCCTCACCAGTTCCTCATCCAGATGTTTCAGGTCTCCTTCATCATTACGAAAAATCCCCCGCAGAAAATCTCCCTCGTTGATGGTCCCCACATAGTATCCCTCATGGGAGATCACCGGCGCCGCCGTATAGCTGTGGCCACGCATCTTTTCCAGACCCTGTCTGACGGTATCATCATCATATAAATAAGAAACTGATTTTTTCGGTTTCAGTAAAAACAGTATATTCATACATTCATCCCTCCAATTCCCTGTCACTCAGCATATCTTCGATCTCCTGTGCATATTCTGGCTTTTTATTGCGGATCCGCTCCAGTTCCTGGATAAAATCCTGCATGATCCCATTGTTATAATCAATCTGGGCCCGCAGTTTCTGACGCTGCTCATTGAGCTCATGCCGGACCTCCACCATCTCTCTCGGGTCCACGATGGCATTTGCCCTGCCAAGCCAGAGATCCCGGTCTTTCACACCAAGCTTATTCAATTCTGCCAGAAGAATCTCATTTTTTTCATTCAAAAGGAACGCATCTTCCCGTTGTCTTGCCCACTCCCGTCTCGCTTTGCGGTACTGGTCATAGACAAATTCCAGTTCTGTCACATTCCGCACACGGTATTTGGTACACATATAATCTATGGTTCTCGTATTATTTACATACTTAATCCTGACCCGGTTTGAAAAAGAAATGGCGCGGTTGCATTTTCTCTCAGTGAGAACCATATCCCTCCGGTTTTTTCCCGCTTCGATAACGATAATGAGCGTCACCACAAAGGCAAATGCAGCGGTAGCGATAAAAGGCACACGGATGTCGGTCTCAAACACCACCAGTATCGTCACGAGAAGGACGCCAAACACCGCCAGCATAAAGCCAAGCACTTTGCTTACCAGCTGCAGCGTACTCTGCTTCCGGATGATATCCCTCTTATCCCTCAAAAGCATCCTTTTTTCCCCGTCCAGCTGCCTCATATCGTGCTTGATCCTGATCTGATAATCCTCAAATTCCTTTAATTTTGAAATATCGTCTTCCACTTTCGGCTCAAAGTTTTCCATGGCCGCCCTCTGGGCATCTGTAAATTTATAACGTCGTCCCTTTCGCTTTTCCCGCTCTGCCGTCAGTTCCACGATGGCAGACGCCGTATCCTTCAGCACCGCTTTCTCTTCTTCCTGTGCCTGATCCATCAGCTGGATATCTTTCAGATATGAAGTCACCTGCCCGTATTCCGACTTGATCTCCCCACACTGTCTCTTTGCCTCCCGGATCCCATCGTACAGTCTCTGGATATAGTCCAGCCGGATCTGTTTATTCGTCAGATCTACCTTTTCCTTTTCCAGTTTGATCTGCTCCGGCATGGTTTCCAGATCCTTTTCTAGCCCTTCCGCCTCTGTTCCGTTTTCCAAACCGGATTCTGCCGCTGGCTGCTGATCTCCCACTTCTTTTTTCTTACTGCGAAACCATCGGAATCCCATCATTTACACCCCCATCTGAATAAGCTGACCGAAGCTCATTTTTACAGCGGCTGATGAACTCCTCCTCGCCACCGTCATCTTTTCCCCCGGTTTGCGCTTCTATATAGTTCTGTCTTAATTGTGCCAATTCTTCCTCGGTCTTTCCGAAAGAACTACCTTCCTGTTCAAACTGCTCTTCCTGACCATTGAGCAGCAGAGCGTACAAATACTGTTGAAGAGACTGTTCCCTGTGATTTCTGGCATACGCCTCTTTGAAGCCATTGGCAGCCTCCCGGAAGGAGGATACGTGAAACAGGGCGATTGCCTGATTATGGAGAAGATCACCGTACTCCTCCGTGGAAAACTGTTCTGCCATCTCTCCATAGAGAAGCCGTTTATATTCCTGCAGGCTTTTTCCATACTTTCCGGCCCGGAGATAATGATCTGCCTTTATCTTGTTCTTCTCATGGGCTGGGAGATTTTCAATCTTCTTCATCACTGTTACCAGCTGCACGATCTCCTCTTCTTTGTAATAATCACAGGAGCACATCAGCGTAACCACCAGATCTTTGAGGTCGTTCTTTTTCCGGACCAGCCCGCGCATTTTTTCCGCCAGCGCATCCAGCCCCGCCTGTTCACTGAGCCATTGTGCCAGCTTCTCGTCAAAAAATTCTTCCGTTACGCTGTAAATGTGGTGATACATATAATAGCATAGTTCTTCCAGCGAATACACCGGGGTCTCCGAGACCGGTATGATATACGGCTCTTTTGCCAGCTCTCCCTTGCACAAAATAAACATTTCTAATCCCTTCCTTTATTCAATCGTGATGGTCTTTTCCCAGATCCGGCAGGAGGAAGGATAAAAATCCCCAAAACCCTTGTCCCTGACTGTGACAATGCATTTCTCCTTACCGGCAAATCTCAGCTGCAGACCGATCCTCGCCCTTCTGTCCGTCCGTCCGGGAATCCCCTCCATAGGGATACATTGTTTCGTCTTATCCTTTGTCCGCATGTTCTTCACATTCAGTTCCAGTTCCCTGTCTCCATCGGGAATCAGGTCAATCTCATGGTCGATCTGATGCCAGGGAGTTCCCGCCCTGACAAGAAGAATTTCCTGGGGCTTCCCATCCGTATATGCATGTATGGAAATATTAACTTCCACCGTATCCTCATCCAGGTATACAAATTCCTCCAGCCTGCGTTCCCCCGACATTTCCCGGGCACAATAGCAGGCACCGCCCACATACAGGTTATCTCCCTGAAACAGATGGCGCCCCACGCAGAGCTTCTTCATCACAGCTCCGGCGAATCCCCCTTCAAATCCGGTTCCCGTCATATACAACGTCGTGATGATCTTACCGTGGATGGCGCCCTGGACCATCCCCTCAAAGATCGAATTTTTTTCCTCTTCGGTACTGTCCTTCTCCTGAAACATCGGAATATAGTCGCTGTAGTCCCTCTCCTCCACAGTGGCTAACATCGGCCGCTTGTAACGGTCCGTCTCCATCTGAAGATACATCAGCCTGTCCTTCGTATAATCAAACACACCCACCTGGTTGATCCATAGCTCTTTTTTCTGGCTCATGACATAATAGATAAAGCTCTGGCGCCGGTCAATGACCATCGCCCGGTCCCGGTGAATCCCGATCTTTGACAACGCCTGATAGATGATTCCGATTAAACGGTAATCCCGGTACTCCGTAGTGACCACCAGCTGGCGGATGGATTCATTGGGATACTTTTTCCGTGTCTTAGAAAGAATCTTACGAAAAAATGCAGCCAGGATATTGACTGGATCCGTCTCCCTGCCCGCCGCCATCACCGGCTCCTGGCGGTAGATCTTCTCCATAAATCCTTCTATATACTCCTTCGTTCCCGGAACTGCCACCCTGGTAGGATAATCAATTCCATTTTCTTTTCCTCCCGGTTCCAATATCTCCGGCTCCTGAAGCATCGGTCCCAGAACAGCGATCTGGGAAATATCATTTCTAATATCCAAGCCTACATACAGCCTTCGCTGGCTCATAGTTAATCCTGCCTTTCCAATCATACTGACATGCCGCTTTAAATAACGGCACCCGCCTTAAAGCGGATCAAACAGCTTTCCGGAAACCTCCTGCATGGAGCGGTACCTCCGGACCAGCTGGCGCAGCTCCTCTTCTTCCCCGTCTTCCTTCGCCCGGATCATCTGATTCACCATCTCATAAAAGGCAGCCGCATCCTGTCCCGTTTCTGCCGTCTCTTCCTCTGCCGCCCGGATCACTCCCTGTCTGACAGGGCGGGATTCTGCTCCGGCAAAAATCTGGTATTGAACTGTCTCCCCCCGGAATAACAAGGTCTGATATATATATATATCCTCAAATACCGGCTTCATCTGACAGACCTCTTTTTCCCCTTCCTCATGGGTCAGCTCAATATAAAGGTCTTTACTGCGGGAATAATACAGCTGGACGATACTTCCATGAAGTATCTCGAAGGGAACTTCCACTTTTCCGATAAACCCTTTCATAAAGGAAAATATCCTGCCAGTGGAAACAAAATGGGACAGATGATACCCGATGTACTCCTTCTCCGCCTCCGTATACCCATCCATGCCGGCATAATAACGCAGGGACGCCAGTATCATACTCTGATTCTCCTCGGAAAGCCCCTCTCTTCGGATCTTCTCCCAGATCCCTTCCGGCATCTGGCACTTTTCAGTCAAATATCCATAGGAGATACACCCCAGAAAAGCTTTTACAAGGATCCGGTTGGCCCCGTACTCATAATAATCAAGAAAAATATCCGCATATTTCTCCAGATCATCCTCTACAAACAAAGCCTGCCCCAGAAGCCGTTCCGTCCCACCGTCCGATATTTCCGCCCCGTTCTTCCGGGCAGTCTCATATATATCAAACAGCACAGAGATGCTTCCCATATAAAAATCCGCCAGATAGGAAAGAATCTGATTATTTTTTACACCTCCCTGGTATAGGAAAGTGCAGAGTTTCATGTAATACGGCTCAAAATGCCCCCGGTCCTCCTCCAGCTTCCAGGTGATCAGAAGCAAAAGGAGCTTACGGCTGCAGCTGGTGATCTCATACTTTTTCAGTACACCCAGCGCTTCATCCTTCCATTCGTGCTGAATCATCGTCTGCAGGATCCCCGCGCGCCTCTCCTGGGTCAGATACCGGAAATCAATGCTCTGGATCACCTCTTCCAGCAGCAGATCCTCGCCGATGGCTTTATAATAGTCATAGAGAATGAGCAGGGTTTTCTGCCTGTACTCCATTCCGGGCACCTGCCGTCGGATCATTGTGTGCAGAAGAATGGCGTCCTTGGCGCCGATCTCCTTCTTTTTCAAGGTCTCCGAAAATAAGTAAAGCAAAAGCACCAGGTTGTCGGAACCATTTTCATAACAGCCCTGAGCCATAGACTCCAGGTTTAATATCTTTGTCAGCCGGTATGGCACTGTATTTCCATGATAATAACCGTTTTTGTCTATAAAATACAGCTTGAAACCTGCCGTCCCGATGCTGATATCTGCCTCTCCGTTGACGAGATTATAGACCATCTCCCCGCCGCCCTCATCATGAAGGACTACCACCCGCTCCATATTCCTGTTTTCACAGTGGAGCCGGTGGATAAACATAACCCCCGGCAGTTCTCTGGCGATCCGGTCTTTACAACTGTCCACAGTAAAAAATTCTTCGTACAGCACCGCCAGCTCCGGACTGATGCAGTGCTCATACAGCTGCCGGAGCGTATATTCCTGCATCGCTTCACGATAGCTCTGGTAATATTCCGGATACCTTTCCTTGTTTCTGACAATACTTGCATAAAATCCGGACCGCACCGAATCTCTTAGATGGTTTTCGTACTGAAAATAGGATGTCACCATCGGCAGAGCTTCATCATAACAGGCCTGGTCCATCGTATACATATAGTATTCAAAAAGCTCCGTCAGGCGCAGGCGCCTCTCCACTCCGAGGCGGAACCATTTAAAATATCTGGCGTCCTGTCTCTCTGTCCGGATCAGAAGGGCACAGATACTCTGCAGGGTGTCCTCGCTGCCATATACCTCATAACAGCCCTGCAACACTGAAAGGAGCGCAGGCGTGCATTTCTTCTGACGCGCTGCCAGAAAAGATACCGCCATCGCCAGATCCTCTGTTATTAAATCATGTTTTAATCCAAACCGCAGGGCTCCTATCGTACTGCCATCCAGCTTTTTCAGGAGTTCCGGCTCCTGCAGCAGTAACAGCATTCGATATAAATGCAGATAGGGGCTGGCCGCTCCCTCCTTCCAGAGCAGATCCAGTTCCTCCAGCAGATTCCGGGAACTGCCCTCAAAATATCCCAGCCGCTCCAGCATAACGAGAAGGCGCCAGTGATGGCAGCCATTGTCATAATACTCCCGTATCTGCTTGCACAGCCCGCTTTTTTCTTCCGGAGTTCCCAGAGCAAGACACCGTACATACATAGTAGTCAGATAACTGGACACTTTTTCCATGCTGTCCCCTGGAACCGGCGCCGGCCTCCCCGTCACCGCATTGACAAAGGCAGCCATCTTCCTCTCTTCCCCGGTCAAAACTGCCATGTATCCTTCCAGAAGAACATCATTTCCCTGGCTGAGACTTCCAATTATTTCCCGGTTCTCCACCAGCACCCGGATCCACCTGTCTTTCAGGCTGCTGTTCATCATGTACTGGAGATGACATTTCGCCAGCGATGCCGTCAGCTTGTCCAGACCGCGCTTTTTCGCCCTTTCCTTCCTGCCCCGGACCCCGTGAAGCCTCACCTTGATCTCCTGTTTCTGGTACACATTCTCCAGAAGGATCACACCCCGGTGAATTCCCTCCGGGACCTCCGAAGCCTGGATATGGAAAGCAAGTACCGCCTGATTCTGTATAAAATCCTTATTGCTTAAATTCGCCTTTTCCAATGAGATGAAAGAGCTCCCGGTGCTGACCCGGATCCCCGCCATCCCCCAGCTGTCCAGCGCGATCAGAATCTCTCCATCGATGTCTTCGTCCCTGACCTCAAAGGAAATCTGCTTTTTATTCGCCGCAAACCGTACCGGCTTTTTATCGCCATGGGCAACAAGAAACTCCTCCAGCGCCTGTTTCTTTGGATTTTTTAAAGTTAAATTTTGATATAACCTTTTTTCTCCCCACTCCTTCAGATAAATCTTTTTGAATTTATCATGATAGAAGATCGCAACTGCTTCTTCAAAGTTCTCCCTGGCAAGCTCCACAAATTCTTTATAGGAGGGAATTTCCCCCTCCGAACTGCAGAGACAGCGCGGCAGTACCCGGACTTCATAGGGCAGCATATATTCCCCGCAGTCCGTCACGATACAGAGCTCTCCCGTCATGACCTCCCCTGCTTTTTTATTGGCTGCATATACCTTTACGGTAATTTCATTTTCTTTCCCGTCAAAAACCGGAAGAAATTCTATGTTGAAATGATCCACCGCCCCAAATCCCTTGATCTTCGTTCCAGCAGAATTGGACACAGTAAAAGAAGAGGCAGTTTCCCCTCCCTCGACTACTTCCAGCTCCAGCCGGTCTGTGGAACAGACAATCTCCGGCCGCTTATATGTAAATCTGCCCTGAGCCAGTGACATGACTTTCTCTCTCATCGCAATTTCTCCCCGGTTATGATGGTGTTTGCTCGATGCGTTTGATCAGTGCCTCGATAAACCGCATCTCCATATCGCGGCAGCCCGTCAGGGAATATCTTTCCACCGCCTTCATTGCCTCCATGGCGATCTGCAGGGCCGCCCCTTTGTCTTTTTCGATAAAATACAGCCAGTAGGCGAAAACTCTCTTTGTATTCGCTTCCTCATTGCCCTCCATCTTTGCCAGGAAGGTTTTTCCATAAAAATGCGCCTTTCCCTCGTTGGGTTGAATGATCACATTATAAAATACAAATTCACATAAACTGGATATCTCTCCCCGGGACCATTTATCTGGCACATGATCCTCCATCTCATCCATGACTTTCCGCAAACTGTCATAGTCACCCTGGTCCAGAAAATGATAATACAGCATCAGAAGATACTTTTTATAGACGGGTAGATCCGTCAGCTTTCCGGTATAAGCCACCGTCTGGATCTCCAGCTCTGCCGGAGATCTTCCCTCCCGGATCGCCGCATAGCACCGCTCGTACTCGCGCCTCATGATCCCGGCCGCCCCGCTGCCTGCCTTCTGTTTCTGGTTGAACGCCAGAAGCACCATCAGAACGAAAGTATATGCCACCATAACAACAGCCATCGGAACCGTAAAGGTATTTTGGGGCATAAGCTTTGTCCCCCAGATCTGAAAACAGGCTGTCTCCGTAAAAAACAGCGCCACCGCCATAGAAAATGCCCCGTAGATCAGATTTCTCATCCGGGTATCTTTCGGGTCTGTCATACTACAGCTTATGTAGGGCTGTGGATCACACAGCCCGATAGAAAATCCTCTGTTTTTCTTACTGATCTTTATCATAAAAAATATAAAGTGATCAAACCTGAAGTGCAGCAATGATCCCCCCACGATCCTGCCGATAGCGGCGGCGAGCCCTATGATGATAAAACCTGCCAGTACACCGCCTGCACCCATAAAAAACTGTGCTGCCCCGTCCATACATATATCCGCCTTTCTCTGAAAGTGTCCGGCTCCATATCCGGATTCTATATATAATTGTATATAAATACCGCGGTTTTGTAAATAGGAAATTCCAGTGCATTCCCTTTCCGGGCCACTGTGGGGGGACTACGGCTTCAGCACGGCTCTACCGCAGCGCTCCCGCCAGCTGTACGACTCCGATGACAGCCAGGGCGATGCCGGCAAAATAGTGGGAGATTCCGGTACATTTTACCTTCTTATCGGCCAGCAGCAAAAAACCATAGGTGAGAATCCCCACAACAAAGGGAAATATATAGGCTTCTGCTCCCATGGCACACAGACTGAGACCGCCGCAGAAAGAATCCGAAGCAAGAACACCTCCCAGCAGAACTCCCTCCCAGGGATCAATGGTCTTAGAGGAATCCGCGTCATAATTCTTTTCTTCCCGGTGGTGAAAGACGCCCCAGACCGACCGCAGGCCGATCACAAACAGCACAAAACCTCCTGCCATCTGGATGTAGGCCGTATCGATAAAATGCCCCATGCCATTTCCCAAAAATACTGCTGCCATGGACGTGATAGCGGAGACCAGCGCCACGACCGCTTTCGTGTACCAGGGGATACGGATGTCCCCTGCCCGGTAAGCAGCCCCCACCGCCCAGGAATCAATGCTGGCGGATAAGCCAAGCAATATTATCTTGATCACGTTCTCCAAATTCTCCTAAAATCCGACTTATTTATTTTATCTTATGATTATCCTGGGGAAAAGTTATAATTCCAGATTTAAAGTCATAAAAATGATGTAAAACAGATTCGGGACAACAGGGATGAAAAATAAAAGCGACTGGTATAACACATCTGCAAAAGAGATAGAAAAACATTTCCACACAGATATGGAAAACGGGCTACAGCAGAAAAAAGCGGAGGCATATCTTCAAAAGTACGGGAAAAACCAGCTGGCCCATAAAAAACCGGACAGCATGCTGAAAAATTTTATCGACCAGTTCAAGGATTTTATGATCATAACTCTCCTGATCGCCGCTGGCATCTCCTTTGCTGTCTCCTGTCTGGAGCATCGGATGGACCTGATCGAGCCCTCCATCATACTCGCCATCGTGATCATCAATGCGGTTCTGGGCGTTGTTCAGGAAGCAAAGGCAAGGCGTTCCCTGGAGGCGCTGAAAAACCTCTCCGCGCCTCTGGCGCTGGTATACCGGGATGGAGAATTAAAGCAGATCGATTCCTCTCTTCTGGTTCCCGGGGATCTCATCGTACTGGAAGCAGGAAATCTCGTTCCCGCCGATGCGAGGATCATATCTGTCATGGGACTTTCCATCGAGGAATCCACCCTGACCGGGGAGACAAATCCTATAGAAAAATCCACCTCTCCCCTCCACCAGGAAAATCTTCCGGTGGCGGAACAGGCCAATATGGCATTTTCCGGAACCCTTGTCATCTCCGGACACGGTCTTGCCATCGTGACTGCCACCGGCATGAATACCGAACTGGGGCACATCGCCGGAATGATCTCTTCCGAAACGCCGCCGGATACCCCGCTCCAGAAAAAGCTGAACCATACGGGAAAACTCCTGGGGACACTGGCACTGATCATCTGTCTTGTCCTGTTTGTCCTTGGCATATATAAAAAGCAACCCGTCTTTTCCATGTTTATGACTTCCGTCAGCCTGGGAGTAGCGGCGATCCCGGAGAGCCTTCCTGCCCTGGTCACGATCATGCTCTCCCTGGGGGTGGAGCGGATGGCAAAAAGGCGCGCGATCATCCGCAGGCTTCCCGCCGTGGAAACCCTTGGCAGCGCCACTGTGATCTGCTCGGATAAAACCGGAACCCTCACGGAAAACAAAATGACCGTGGTAAAAACCTATACCATGGACACTGCCCAGCGGCTGTTTACTTATTTCTGCCTCTGCAGCCACGGCATCGATCCCATGGAGAAGGCGTTGTGGGAGTACGCCGATACCCTGTCCATAAATATGGAGGCAGAACAGAGAAAAAGACATCTGAAAGACGAACTTCCCTTTGATTCCAAACGCAAACGGATGACTACATTCCATGAAACCTCAAAGGGGCTGATGAGCATCACCAAGGGCGCGCCGGAGATCATTCTCAAAAGCTGCAGCCATATTTTGATCGATGGTGAAAAGAAACCCATCACCCACAGCATACGGCGCAATATCGAACAAATTTTCCAGGAATTTGCCAAAGATGCTTTGCGGGTACTTGCCCTCGCCTGCCGGGAAGACATCGGCACCCACTTGAAACAAGACAAATCCGTCTACGAGGAAAATATGGTATTTGTCGGTCTGGCAGGCTTTATGGATCCTCCCAGGAAGGAGGCGGAGTTTGCTGTCACAAAATGCCGCCACGCGGGAATACGCCCGGTGATGATCACCGGCGACCATCAGGTCACCGCCTCCGCCATTGCCCATAAGCTGGGGATCTGCCGCCATCATGAACAGGTCATGAGCGGCGCCCAGCTGGACCAGATCAGCGATGCCGAGCTCTCCCGCGTCATCTACCAGTACCCTGTCTTCGCCAGAGTCTCCCCGGCCCACAAAGTACGTCTGGTGAAGGCATTCCAGAACAACGGAGAAGTGGTGGCCATGACCGGAGACGGCGTCAACGACGCCCCGGCGCTCCAAAAAGCGGATATCGGCTGTGCCATGGGCAGATCCGGAACCGACGTGGCAAAAAATGCCGCCGATATGATCCTGATGGACGATAATTTCGCCACCATCGTCGATGCGGTGGAGGAGGGCAGGGGAATTTTCCAGAACATAAAAAAGGCCGTCCATTTTCTCCTTTCCTGTAACATCGGAGAGATCATGACGATCTTTGTAGCGATCCTGTTGGGAAGGGCTGCCCCGCTGCTCCCGGTGCAGCTCCTGTTTATCAATCTTGTCACGGATTCTTTCCCCGCCATCTGTCTGGGACTGGAACCACCGGAAAGCGATATTATGAACCATCCTCCAGTCTCTGCAGCAAAAGGCCTCTTTGGAGGCGGCGGCATGTTTACTATCATCGTTGAGGGCATGTTCATCGGCTCCCTCGCCCTGTTCGCCTACATGCTGGGCGGAGATACCGCGGGAAGTACGATGTGCTTCGCTGTGCTCTCCCTGTCCCAGCTGATCCATTCCCTGAATATGAGAAGCAGCACCCACTCCATCTTTCAGATCGGATTTTTCACGAATAAAAAGCTTCTGTTCAGTGTGATTTTCTGCATCGCCCTGCAGTGCGCCGCCATATCCGTTCCCACACTACAGATGATCTTCCACACTACATCCCTGTCGGTTTCACAGTGGATCCTGGTGGGAGTACTGGCACTGATGCCGGTGCCATTGGTGGAACTGGAGAAAAGGGCTGCCTGAAAAGCGCAGCCCTCCGGGGAACCGGTATCATACTGATACACCGGGTATCACCCCATCTTAAACACTTTTGATTTACTCCAACACCAGTCGCTGCTATCATTCTCATTATTGACATACTTGTCATCATATAACGTGAACTGGAAATAGTACGTCTTTCCTTTTTTGGCTTTTATGGTGAACTTCTTTTTGTACCCTTTCGGCTTTCCCGAAAGATATTTTTGTTTTTTTTTGCAGTTTCTCATGGTCGGCTCCGTGGAGTAGCGCACACCGATTCCATCCAGTATACAGCGTGTCTCGCTCGCATCTGTCGTGATGGTAATACAATTTTTGCTTTTCTTTTTGATTGACACCTTGACAAATCTTGGCATGACAACAATCGCTCCAGTATGATTGCCGCCATCTGGTGCATAGTTACGACTTTCAATCCATGTCGTGGATTTCGCAAACCGTTTCTCGTTCCAGTTCCATCCGAAAAATACATATCCTTTCTTTTTGGCCGCGGGCATTGTCGCAGAAATCCCATATTCATATGTTTTGGGACGCTTGCCCTGACAAGTGACGCCCTTCATGTATTTGTACACTATCTTGTACTTCTTACCTTTTCCAAATGCCGTTTTCCCTGCTCCCACGACATCTGTCTTCACACCATCTACTTTCCATGTGATTAAATCTGTCTCAATCTTAAATTCCTTTAAACGAAAATCAAGTGAAGAATAATTTTGAATCTCGCGCAACGACACAGCATCCATATAGCTCCTGCCAATACTCCTCACCCCTCTTCCAATGACTAGTTTCTTCAAAAATCTTATTTCCAGAGCATCCTTGCAGATTTCCTCCACACTGTCCGGGATTATCAGCTCCTGTATAGAGTCAGAGTCTTTGAACACACCCTCACTCATTATTTTCAGGTTTTGAGAAAGACGAACTTTTTCCAAATCATCGCAATTTGCGAACGCACTCCCACCGACCGAGACGACCGAATCCGGCATAGACAATTCTGTAATCTTTGATTCACCAAATGCCGCGCTTCCTATATTTGTAAGACTATATGGCAGGATAACTTCACTTGCACTGCACCCATAAAATGTCCACGCGGCAATCGAGGTTATCCCCCCCTCCACGACAACTCTTTTTACATCCTCTTTACTTGCCCGCACCAATCGCTCTGAGGTGCCGATCTCCCCTGTCCCCCGTATAACCATTGTCCCATCGTCATACATAAACCACTGAGCCGTTTCCCCACAGGTTCCCGTCTCTACTCCCCCCGCCGCCCCTACAGGCGGCGCGGGGAGTAAGGTCAGGCACAGGAAGAACAAAGCTGTTAAGAAAATATGTTTCATATGCATATAATATCGCCTCTACTTTCTATCCAGTGACATAATCGACTGCGGGAACTTACTCCCATTTCCATCCATATCTGCTGGTGCTACACAGACATATACCTTCTTGGCATCAATTTGTACTCCCTCCAGTTCCATCTTTGTCTTCTTAGAACCTGATACCATTTCAGAGAAATCCCCCAGATCAAAAAGCTGTTTTTTCACTATTTTTTCCCCTTTAACTGAATTCGGGACAGTTGTAATTTTGAATTGGATTGTCTGCCAGAGCTCATATATATGTTTGAACTTCCGTACAAATCAATTCCCTGCATAGATGCGTATGCACCTGGCGCTTTGGGATAAAAATAATTATCACCCTTTAACGCTTTATAAAAAAGCGGACCGACTTTATTCTTGGAACTAACTTCTCTGCCATCTTTATATTGTATTTTTTCTATATATCCCTGAGATTTTTTGTCGCCAGAGAATGCAATCGTCCCTTTGTTTACCAATGTCCCGACAAAATCGGAGAAATCATACATAACTATTTGAACAGTCCCATCCGTCTTTTTCTTCCAGATAACAAGTTTTTTATTGGAATATAATCCGGCTTCCACCTGAAGAATATTTCCATAGTTTTTTCCTGTCTTTGTAGCATATGCCAGGTTTTTGATCAAGCCATATTTATCCGAATCTGTTTCATAGTTAATAATCGCTCCAGCTTCATACTCAATACACGCAATTTCCGTTCCAAAGTTATAATCTGTTACATTATTTTTCCTATCTTGTTCTGTTAATTCATATGGTTTACAAGTCATTAGGAAATATGTCTTTCCTCCATGTTTAAAACGCTGCAGGGTCTGTCCATGTCCAAAGCCTTTCAGCAGCATTGCATCTACACACGTGCCGGTAATATTATCCTTTCCAGACCTCTTAAAACGTAACAAAAATGTATTTTTACCGTGATGTTGTGTAGCATACACATAGTTATCCGTCATACAAAAGTTCTGGATTGCCTTTCCCTTCTGTGGATATAGCGTTTTTTTAGTGCCTATATTTTGATTTTCGTTTTGATTCGCCTCTTCACTGATCTTCTTTTCCCAATAACCCTTTAACAGGTTCTCATCCAGTTGAAGTTTACATTCCTCCCCACTCTCCAAAAAGGAAGTATCTCCTTTCTCGAGATTCAGCAGCATCGGCCTATCTTCCCGATACTCGTAGGAAGCATACTCATTTCGGCTTTTCAGATATGCTTCGTAATCCTCAGCGCGCTCAAAGTCCTCTGGTCCCCAGATCGTCTCGCCAAAATATGCTTCCTCTTCTTCCTCGTCATCATCTTCTTCCAGAGCCTGATCCCACATCTTTATTCCATATACAGAATATTCTGATAATTCCAGATCATCCTCACATCTTGCAATGAATCCAAAGCTGACCTCGCCGCCCGGTGCAATGTTCTGGTTGTAGGATTGGTTTTCCAGATAATGATATTCCTTTTCCTGCCCAATGATCTTTGCGTTCCAGATCTCCTGAAATTCAATATTTCCAGTAAATTCAAACCGCCAGTCCTCGATTTCCTCATCGGAGTTATTCCGGATGGTAATTTGTCCATTGACCATATCTCCCCATCGGCTGAACTGCGTATAAGAGGCCTCACAGCCTTCCTCGTATTTAGATAAATCGGTCGCATCATAGCACTCTGTTATCTCTGACTTCCCATCATCACAGTATACAGTCATGCCAAACTTAACGGATCCTTTTGCCTCGATATCCTGATTCCAGTCTGCATTTTTTATTACATAGTGACCGGACTCGTGATGAATGACCTCCGCATTCCAGATATTTTCAATGTCATCCTCAAAATCGAGGGCAACCATCCAGTTATCCATTTTCTCATCCATTAAATTATACACTGTGACATCTGCATTATAGTGGTTTTCCCACTGACTGACCACTTCAATTTCAAGTGCTATATTTCCCGTCTCACCCTCAATGTATTCGGTATTTTCGGCTGCACTGACATGTTGCGTTCTGCCGGCAAAACATCCAAACAACATACTAAGCACCAACAACAATGCTGTCATTTTATTTAATTTATCACTTATCCTCATGATTTTTCTCCTTTTTTCATCTTCATTTAATTTTAATTATCGTTTCTGCACTGAATTTTGATGTGGCTGCCCTCTGACAAAGTATGGAGGCAATCCGTTCCACATCAGCCACCCATCTCCCCCTAATCTGTTTCCTCCTATCCTTACCATTTTTCACATACCATAACTGCCATTAAAGTTATGGTTTCCATTACACTCTCCTTTCCAAAATTTTTAGCTTTTGTTTTTGATACACCGACGATGTTATCGTAAATATTACTTTCCCTTTAATTCTACATGGTCTGCCATAAACTTTCAAGAACAAACGTTCGACATAAACCGACAGGATTCGACAAATCTGGAGAGGACTTTCCTATACGGATGATGCTGGGGTCAAATAGCCCCAGCATCATCCTATAAAGCAAAATAGGACGCTAGTATCAAATACCAACGCCCTGTATGTTTTATCTTTTATTATATGTACGGATGTAAATTCGTCTCTGGTTGTAAACCTCATGAATCCGGACTGCTTTTTCACAGATTTCATATATAATGGTGTAGCCCCTGTAATGAAGTTCACGAAATGCGTCATCGCCTAATTCTTCAATTTGGATGCCGATTCGGGGAGTTGTCAGCAGAGTTCCTGCTTTTGCTCTGATTTGGTCAATGAACTGTTCGGCAGCATCCTCATCATCTAAAGCAATGGCATCATAGATGGCATCCAAATCATCCAAAGCATCCGGAGACCATTCTAATCTCATCATATTTGAGTAACCTTCTTTCTTTTTGCCGCAAAATGCTCTGCGACTTCTTCATCAGAGTAAACGCCTTCCTCGTCACAACGGTTTCTGCTGTATTCCAAACGCATCAGCATATATAAACGCTCAATGATTTCTTCTTCATTCATGTCATCTGAGATGTGATTCAGTTTTTCGATAATACTAGCTTTTGAACTGCTCATAAATCCACCGCCTTTCATACCAGTCATTATACTAAAATTCTTCTCAGCTTGCAATCCTTTTATGTTATGCGTTAAAAAATCAGCAGTCGGGTTCTTCGAAAACAACCATGGAACAGCAGCCATCTGCTGGATAAGGGATAATAAATTGTTTTTTTACATACTCAGCAAATATCATAATACGTTACCTCCAAAATGTAATACATTCAAGAGGCTTCGCCGCACATTTTTTTATATGTGTCAAGTGTTTTTAAGAAATAATTACAAAAAAAGAGCAGGGTACATATTTCTATATACCTTGCCCTTATGATATCTTAACTAAATGACATTAC